>JAISED010000029.1 GCA_031264295.1 Eubacteriales Family XIII. Incertae Sedis bacterium
TTCTTGTGTATCGTAGTTCCCTTGTCGCCGGCTTTTGCCCCTTCCATCCTACACCTCCACATAGTTACACTTTCTTTCTATTATAACTATGTTTTGGCGATCTGTCAAGCGAAGTTATACTCAAAATGCCTGTATTTATGCGGTTTTCTCGCGACGATTCGCGATTGCCTAGTTACACGCGCCGGGAATTGAGGTGATATAGGCCTGTGGCCAATGAAGCGATACGCGGAGTAGAAAAGCTCGTTCCTACGCTACTGGCAAAACTTCCATCCGCTGAAAAAGATTTAACTCCTGTAGTAACAAGCTCTCCATTTTGATTAATGCCAGCGTTTCCACCATAATGAGATACTTCTGGCTTAATAATAAATTCCGGACCGGGGCCAATTCTTGAGAAGGGGGAAGGATTACCAACTTCCGCGAAGTCGTTAATACCCTTTGCATGTGCGACAGAACCAACGACAAGCGACCTAACGGAGTCGGCGCCTTCGTGTATTTTGCCTTTGGGTTTTCCATACATGAAATTGCTGCAATTACCAACAGATTTGCATACCAGAATATTGTATCTACTTTGAAGATCGTCTAAGGCAATAGCGAAATCGGAAAACTTGTTGTCACAAATGGGTCGAACGACACTTATAGATAGATTCCATATTTTAACTTTTTTATGGCTTGCTTTAATGGCCTCACGGATATTTGCGATCAGCTCATCTTCGTCAAGCCCTTCTTTTGTCACATCCGGGAATACGGTTGCATCAAATATCTTTATTCCTTTGTGTCCGATCCACTCTTGATTTTCGCAATCATCTCCATATAAGGCCACTCCCGCAACAAAAGTACCATGCGTAGGGTTTATGGCAGATTCGGGATATACAGACCATCGTTTTCCAGCCATCCAAGGAGTGATATGCGGAATTGGCGCGATGCCATTGTCAAGTATCCCCAATGTTTCATATCGACACTCTTTAGTAGGGTTTTTAACTTCAATGGCTATTTCTTCTTGAATTGAATCTAACGAAACGACGTATTTGGGCATGGGTTCGATTGAAAACAACATTTCGTATGCATCGTTATTTTGGAATTCGTCAAGCATAGCTTGCGGATTCATTTCTATTTTATACAAAGAAAATTGACCAGCATAGCTTGTCTTTTTATACGATATTTTTCTTGAAGTTAAAGCCTTCTCAAATAGGCACTGCATAGATTTGTTGGTTTCATAGTCCTGGAAATCAATTAGTTTTACTTTATATTTTGTTTCATTATCCTGCTTTTGTATGGCAGGTCGAAACTCCCAAAAAGTTTCGAGACATGAGAGTGCATGACTATTGCGATTGTAGTCTTTTAATCTGTTTGATATTTTTCCCATTTGTGAAACGGAATCAAGCCTTACAATCAGTTCATCGGAATCTGCCAGTCCAATAATATTGCTAACGTCACCTGTTAAAAATAACGATGAAATATCTTTCCTGCGCGATTTTGCGGTTGAATCACTGCACATTTTAGCAACAAACACAAAAGGAACTGGAGATTTGCGTTTTGCTCGGTCGGTAACAATTTCCGAAAACTGTTCAAACGCCGCAATCAGCGCAGAAGAGCGCTGTGCAAGTTCATCTTCTTCAAGAACCCATTTAGGGACTTCGGAATTTCCGGCGCCTTCAACTCTAAGTTCATCTACTTCTCGTGGAGCAAAAAACATTATAGGGAGCATTTTGTTTTCCATAACCTACAACTCCTCTTTGTCGACGCTTTTCGAAATCCCCTGTATTCTGCGAAGTGGAATGTCTAAACTTTCGTTAACTTCTTTGTGTGTGGCGCCATGTTCCAGTAAATATCCTATAAATTCAGATTCATTTTTGATGGCATGGTTCTTGTGAAAAAACACTTCTTTCAATACGTCGCAATTCGTCAAACAAGTTCTGTCAGACAGTATCACGCCACGCATAGCATTAAATATTATTGTTTTAATGTCCGAATGGCTAAGCCCAACCAAAGCATCTTCAATGTAATCCAGTTTCCTTGCTGTCAATAAAAAATTCGTTATTTTGTCATCAAGAAGAACATGCAGCAACAGCCTGATTTCTTCTTTTTGTGGCTTTTCTAAAGTTATTATTGTAGCAAATCGTCTCCAAACTGCCGGATCAAGTAGCTCGTGGTGATTGGTTGCAGCAATTAAAATGCTATCATCATTAAATGAATCAATGTTTTGTATTAAACTGTTTACTACTCTTTTTAGTTCTCCAAGCTCATTTTTATCATTTCGCAATTTAGCAATAACGTCAAACTCATCTAGAAATAAAATACATTCTTTCTTTGATACGTAATCAAATATCTTACGTATATTTTTAGCGGTGCTTCCAAGCAATGAAGATACCAAACTATCTAGCCTTGCCGTGACAAGAGGCAATCCGGTCATGCTGGAAATAAGCTGCGCTACCGTTGTTTTTCCGCATCCTGGGGGACCATAAAGTAACAATGAGTTTGATACATCAAGCCCCGATTTAAGCAAGGTGTCCCTATACTCGTAGCTCTTGATGAAACTGGAAATTGCATCTTGGGAGTATTTGCTTAAAACTACTTGCTGTGAATCAATTTGTGGCATGGCAATTTCTACAATATCCATTCTGCTTTCTGTATCAACAGGCTTTGTTGAAAAACTGTCCAACGAAGTTAGTGTCCCTCGCTTTTTGCTTAGTGTGGCCTTAATCTTTTTTGCTAACGAATTCTCCCCCTGAACTTCAAGATTATCCGCTAGAGTGGTGGCATAGTTGACTACCTTTTCCTTGTCATTAACTAAACCTCCTTCAATAATTTTTATAATTTCTGTGTACATAGCGACTCGCCTCCATCCGCATTCAGTATAACAGAAATCGTTATTAACGTCAATGAATTTGTCGCATTAGAGCAGAATAATGTTGATGTAATTACGCATAACGTTATCAACTATCGGTAATCCGTGATTATAAACGCTGTATAAGTTTTATCTGGCGTTCAAGATATTATACGCTGCTTCAGGGCTTAACCCTATTTACTGCCTCTGCTGGGTGTGATAAATTTGCTGACACCGAGACCGCCAAGAAATGGAAATAGAGCTGTAAGAATCATAAGGCAATCAGGGAGTTTGGGGAATTTGGGACTCGCCCCAAAGGCATGACGGTTGATTCCGACGCCAGGGAAACATTGCGCACATACGACCTCCGGGACGAACAGGAGAAGTATTTCCAGCAGACGAGATGAGGCCAATCCGGCTGATTGAGCACACAAACCGGGCAAAAGTGATCACGCCGTTTGTTGGGGCGCAAGTGGACATCTGCGAGGCGTTTGGCTTTGATATACCGGAAGGCTGCGCACCGGTTTACACATCACGTCAGAAACCTAAGCGCAAACGGGGGCATCCGCCAAAGGCGAAGACTGAAAAAGGTTTATAGTACAAAACTCTGTAAAACTCATGTTTTTATCGCCTGCGCAAAATCTTCTATTAAATCGTCAATGTCCTCAATTCCCGCGCTGACGCGAATCAAATCGTCATATACTCCCGCCGCGCTCCTTTGCGCCTCGTCCGCATGGTTGTATATGGTCGACGCCGGGTGGATCACCAAGGTGCGCACATCGCCGATATTTGTGGCGATTTTGGCGTATTTCAAGGCGTTGATAAGCGTGAAGGCCTTTGCCTTTGATCCTGCCCGCAACGTGAGAATTGCGCCGCTCATTCCGTTTTGCATTTGCCTGTCTATCAGCGGTTTATACGGATTGCCGCCCAGCCCCGGATAATTCACCGTTACGCCCTCCTCTGTTTCCAAAAACCGCGCCAGCTCGAGTGCGTTTTGGCACAGCCGCTCCATTCGCAGTCCTAACGTTTCGATGCCGATACAGTTCAGATATGCGTTTTGCGGCGAAAGGCAGGCGCCGAAATTGCGCCATATATCCTGCCGCAGTCTGACCGCATAGGCCAATTTCCCGAATTTTGCGTACTTCGCGAGAGCGGGGAATTTTTCAAAGTCCCAGTTAAACTTGCCGCCGTCAACAATCACGCCGCTGATGGCATCGCCGCTGCCGTTAATATATTTAGAGGAGGAATGCACCACGATATGCGCGCCAACCGCAAGTGGTTTTATCAATGCGGGCGTCGCCGTCGTGCTGTCGATGATCAGCGGGATACCGCGTGCTTCAGCGATCTCTGCGACAGCACGGACATCCACAACATCAAGCTTTGGATTGCCGATCAGCTCGGTGAAAATCGCTTTTGTATGCGGCGTGATAGCTTCTGAAACGACCTGTGCTGTCACTTCGTGCAGATATTTTGTGGTTATCCCAAAAGCGGTCAAATCGGCAAGCAAATCAAGCGTGCCGCCAAACAATCCGCTCCCCGCAATAATTTCATCACCGCTTTGCATGATGTTCAGCAAAGCCATGCTAACCGCAGCCATGCCCGAAGCACAGGAAACCGCCTCAACTCCACCCTCTATAACGGCTATTCGTTTTTCAAACGCGGCAACCGTGGGGTTTGATATGCGGGTGTAGGCAAAGCCCGGCGCTTTGTTGTCAAAGACCTTCTCCAGTTTTTCGGCAGATTCATGAAAAAAAGCGGATGACTGATAGATAGGCGGAAGCGTACTTCCGAATCCATCTTGCGGAAAACCGCCGTGAAGCAGTTTTGTGTTAAATCTCATATTCCGCCTCCTCCTTGTTCCACAGACAGATCAAGCTGAATTTTTTGTCCTCAAAGTCGAACAGAGGATATCTATCTTCACGGGATCCAAAACCCGTCGCCCTTCCATTTCTGATATGCAAAAACAGATTGTCGGCCGTTATGTCGAAATTATCGGGATAATTTCGTTTGTCCTCCTCGGTGGCTATGTTAACGTCTTCAACGACGCCGCACGCAGATGTGGCATGGCTGACCCGGTCAATTAAAATCAGTTCGCCCATTGTTTTATGGGCGCTGAATCTGTCCAGAACGATCGGCTCAGACAGAATGATATTGCACAAAAAAATCTCATTTTTAGAAATAGTGTCGGCAGGGATAAATCTGCCCGTATTAACGTCCACCTTGTGTTTGATTCCTGAAATCACAGCGGGAATCAGCTTTGTACCAATTTTTATCCAATAATCGCTGCCCGCCGTCAGACTTACATCGTCCATCCACAGCAGGGTAGAGGAAAACTCCTTCGCACAGGTCAACGCCGAGTCCTTCTCCAGAATACACCCACGGGAAACATCCACCTCTCTGTCCAGTTGGATCGTAACCGCATGACCGATTTCCGCTCGGTCGTGCTGTTTGTCTATGGTGAATATGGTTTTGACGATAGCTGTTTCACCGCTTGGCAACGCGGCTATTTTGTCGCCGACAGCAACGTCTCCCGATTCGATTTGCCCCTGAAAACCCCTAAAGGTGTGGTTTGGGCGGCAAACACGCTGGACAGGCATATAAAAGCCTTTTTCCGCTTCGCTCGCGAAAATATTTACGTTTTCTAAATGCTCTAAAAGCGTTTCTCCCTTATACCACGCCATTAAAGGAGAGTGTTTTGTAATATTATCGCCCTCGGTCGCCGAAACGGGTATGCTCACAGTATGCTGCAGGTTTAGCTCTTTCGAGAGTGAATTTATATCAGCCAAAATCGCGTAAAACTTTGATTTGTTATAGCCGATCAAGTCCATTTTGTTCACAGCGAAAACAAAATGCCTGATGCCCATCAGGGCGCAAATCCGGGCGTGGCGGCGGGTTTGCACTAAAACGCCCTGTGAGGCGTCAACCAAAATCACCGCCAACTCCGCAAAGGACGCGCCCACCGCCATATTGCGGGTGTACTCCTCGTGTCCCGGCGTGTCGGCGACGATAAAGCTGCGTTTATCGGTGGTGAAATAACGGTAGGCCACGTCAATGGTGATGCCCTGTTCGCGCTCCGCCATCAGCCCGTCAAGCAGCAGGGAATAGTCAATAGCACCGCCCCTGCTGCCAACCTTGCTGTCAAGGATCAGCGCCTGCTCCTGATCGGCGTAGAGCAGCTTGGAATCATATAAAATATGCCCGATTAGCGTGGATTTTCCGTTGTCCACACTGCCGCAAGTGATAAATTTCAGCAAATCATTCATTAAAAGTATCCCTCCCGCTTGCGCCGCTCCATGCTGCCAGCCGCCTCGTTGTCGATGACGCGGCTGGTGCGCTCGCTGGTTGCCGCCGCCAAGGTTTCGGCAATTACGGCGTCGAGCGTGTCGGCATCTGATTCTATCCCACCTGTCAGCGGATAACAACCAAGGGTTCGAAACCGAGTTTTTTTTATTTGCGGCGTTTCTCCGGCAAATAACCGCATACGCTCATCGTCAACCATAATGAGGTTGCCGTCACGCTCAACTATTGGTCGCTCTTTGGCAAAATACAGCGGCACAATGGGGATGTTCTCCCTCTGTATATACTGCCAAATATCCTTTTCCGTCCAGTTGGAGATGGGGAAAACCCGCATGCTTTCTCCCTTGTTTATTTGGGTATTATACAGCTTCCACATCTCGGGGCGTTGGTTTTTCGGATCCCACGCATGGGTTTGGTTGCGGAATGAAAAGATACGTTCTTTTGCGCGGGATTTTTCCTCATCCCGCCGCCCGCCGCCAAAGGCCGCCGTAAAACCGTATTTTGTCAGAGCCGCTTTTAACGCACGGGTTTTCATGATGTCGGTATAGGCAGCGCCGTGGTCAAATGGGTTTATTCCCTGCCGGATAGCATCTTCGTTGCGGTAAACCAGCATAGTTATACCAAGCTCTGCAGCGCGCCTGTCGCGGAATTCAATCATCTCGCGGAATTTCCAAGAGGTGTCGATATGCAAAAACGGGAAGGGCGGTTTTTCAGGATAAAACGCCTTCATGGCAAGCTGCAGCATCACAGAGGAATCCTTGCCTATGGAATAAAGCATAACGGGCCTTTCGCACTGATCCGCCACCTCGCGGAATATGTATATGGCCTCCGCCTCTAATTTATCTAAATGCGTCAATGGTTTCACCTCAATATTTATTTGAATCTTTTAGGTCAACGGTAATGGTTTCGCTTGTTCCGTCAGACTTTGCGATTTGCCAGTGAAGCAGTGTGCTTTCCTGCCGAGCGGTCATCCTTCCGCCTTTGCCGCCGACGTCCTCCCCCAGATACAAGCCAATTGCCTGCACGGGACACTCTTTAACACAGGAGGCGCAACCCCAGCACCGCTCCGGATGCTCTATCCTGGCCGTTTCGTCCACAGTAATCAGACTTCCGGGGCAAACTGCGGCGCATTTTTTGCAGGATATGCACCGGGTGGATTCAAACAAAATGCTCATATTAGCTCCCTCTTGATAACTTCCAGTTCACCGCCCACAAGCCTTGAATTGATAAAACATTCAAACTCTTTCCGCTTATCCGGGTAATCTCTTCTCTCGGCGAAAATATGCCATCGGGTTTCTTTTCTGACTGAAAGGTGCGCGATAACCGATTTGCAGAGGGTCAGCCGTTCGCGCAGCTCTAAGATATACAATAATTCCCGCATGTTATTCGCCGACAAAAGCGGAAGCTTTCTCTCAATGCCGCTTATTTTTTGAAGGGCGGTTTGCAGGCATTCTTCATCGCAGCTGTAATTTTGTGAAATTCCTCCGGCGTATCTGTCCATCGCCGACTGCATTTCATCTTCAAGGGTATCTGTGATTATATCGCTTTGGCTTCTACCTAAAAAACCCTCCAACCACCGTTTTGTGTTTGCAATTCCCATTTGGTCGACCGGAACGGCGCGAGCCTGACCGATATGCTCCGCCGCCGCTATTGCCGCAAGCTCTCCCTCGGCAAAAGCGCCGGTCACATATTTTTGCGGGCAGCCTCCTGCAACGTCTCCCGCCGCAAACAGACCGCTGATGGTTGTCTGCCTGTCATTCCCTATCCAATATCCGCTTGCCGTGTGTCCGCCGACGATGTACGGCTCGGTTCCCTCAATCTCCACATTTTCGTCGCTTGGATTTTTTCCGTTTTCAATCCATTTTAATGTTTGCGAGGGACACATATTGAGATAGGCTTTTTTCAGTTCTTCGTCTTGCGCAGGCGTTATGCCTGTGGTTTTCAGGTAACACGGGCCGTTTCCGTCCGCGTTTTCCCTCACCGTACCGTATATCCTTTGGCTCGTGGTAACGCCGTATTTGCTCTCATAAACTTCGCCTTTTGCGTTAATTTGCTTCGCGCCCACTCCCTGCGCCAGCGTGCCCGTGGGGGCGATTGTATCTTTGCAGCGCAGCGCGACGAACCGCATCTCGAAGCTGGTCATCTCAGCGCCTGCGCGGATTCCCATAGCGTATCCCGCGCCCGTGTTAAAGGGAGGGTACCACATTTTATGCCGTGAAAAACCCGGGTTATTGGGTTTATATAGCCCCGATGCCCCGCCCGTCGCACACAGCACGGTCTTTGCGTAGATGGTGTAAAATATCGGCTCGTCGATTGAAACAGCCAGCGCACCTAAAATTTGGTTGTCTTTTACGATATACTCAAAGACGTTCACGCGCTCCAAAATGCCTATTTGAGACTGATTTTTAACTGCCTCCGCCAAAATAGGCTTGATTCTTTCGCCGTTGATCTTGATGTTCCGCCATCCCCGTGTGACATACCCGCCGTTTTCATCTTTTAATATTGTAAGACCCAACGCTTCCAGTTTCCGAACCGTGCGGTTGAGTCCCTCGCTCATGGAGAGAAGCAAATCGCGGCGGGCAATTCCCCCTGCATCGCGGACGGCGTAATCCACATAATCCTGCGGGCTGTGCCCTGCCGATATGTAGGCGTTGATGGCGTTAACGCCCGCCGCAAGGCAGCCCGACCGCTTGATACCCGCCTTTTCTACAATCAAAACCTTTTTATCGGAATGTTCGCAAAAGGTGAGTGCGGCATAGCACCCGGCAGTTCCACCGCCGATAATCAGAAAATCAGTCGTGATAATTTTGCTTTCCAATGTAAACTCTCCTTTTCGGCAATCGGCTGAATTTGGTCTATGTATATTAGTATATGGTTTTAAGAGCAACTTTTCAAGCGCAAATTACGCAAACGTTTTACTAAAACGTCGTTGATTTTTGCGTGAAGATGAGGTATAATTTTAAAAAAGAGCTGACGGGGGATGGAGGTGAGGATATGACCTTGAAAGAAATAGCGCAGCAGGCAAACGTTTCGGTTTCCACCGTTTCACGTATCATCAATTCGCCGGACAACAGTTTTGCGCGAAAAGAAGTTCGCGATCGCGTTTGGAAAATCATTAGAGAAACAGGGTATTCTCCGAATCCCGTAGCCAGAGAGCTTAAAAGCGGTAGAACAAAAGAGTCTGGCGAAAAACACGGCACACTTGCCATTGTTTTAGGACGCACGCTGACGCTTGACGAAAATCCTTTCTTTTCGGAGGTTTCCCGTTTTATTGAACATATCTCTATGGAAATGAACTATCCTGTAGGGCTGATCTATTCGGTTTATGACATAGCCTCGCCGCAAATGCTGGAAAAAATCCGATCTATCAGCGCCGAGGGAGCAATCGTCATCGGCAGATTATCTCAAAGCACGTCGGAGGCGCTGGACAGTCAATATAAAAATATTATCTACGTAGGGCGCAATGAAATCAGAACAGATTGGGATCAAATTATCTGCGATGGATACGATGCGGCAAGGATAGGGCTCAACTATCTGCGGGAGTGCGGACACAGCCGCGTCGGCTACTTCGGAGAGATAAAAAATGAGGTAAGGCACCGCGCGTTTTTGGATTTCACAAAAGAAGAAGGCTTGTTTGGTTGCCCTGTTATAGAATGTAAACAGAGTGGTGAAGCAGGCTATTCCGCCGCCGAAAAACTGCTTGCATCAGAAGACGCGCTACCGGCGGCTATCTTGTGCGCGGCGGACATAATCGCCATTTCGGCAATGAAAAAATTTAAAGAAGCGCGGATAAAAATCCCGGAGCAGCTCTCTATTATGGGAATGGACAATATTGAGCTTTCGGGGTATGTTTCTCCAATGCTAACTACGGTGGGAATGCCCATCGCCGAAATGGGAGAGCTTGCCGTTAAAACTCTGCTCGACCGCATTATGGGCGGACATAAATTGTCTATGAAAATCGTTTTGCCAAACCGACTGATTAAGCGTTCCAGCGTTTTGGACGTTAAGGAAGGCTTTTATAAAGGTATGTATATATAACAATCGGGATTGACAGTCCCAAAAGCAGTTTTGAACCTTATATAACCACCGTGTTCACGTTTTTCAGATTTTGATTCTCCACCGCCAAAACCTGATCATCCCCAAGCAAAAACAGACGGCTTACAATCACGTCAACAGGCTCGCCGATTTGAAAAGCCTCTTCCTCCAGAGAATAGTCGGCGATAATCCGGATCCCCTGTACGTCAATGTGCAGTTCCTGACTATTGCCTCTAAAAAAAGAGCTTTGCACGACGCCGCAGTTGGTCATGTGCGGATACAGGGATTTACCTTGCTTGAAAACCTGCGTGAACTCAGGACGAATGAGGGCGCTTTCATAGCCCTGTTCTTGCGAAAACCCCTTCAGTTGAAAATAACCTGTGATGGTCGTCCCCTCTCCGATAAATTTAGCGGCAAAGGGAGTGGCAGGCTTACGGTAGAGTTCAAGCGGAGAGCCAACTTGTTCGATTTTTCCCTGATTTGTCAGGACGATCCTATCCGAAACCTCTATGGCTTCCTCCTGATCGTGGGTGACGAAAATACTGGTGATACCGACCTTGCTGATGGTCTCGCGCAACCAGGTGCGCAGTTCCTTTCGCACCTTTGCGTCGATGGCCGCAAATGGCTCGTCAAGCAGTAAAAGGTGTGGATTTGGGGCAAGCGCCCTCGCAAATGCCACCCGCTGTTTTTGTCCGCCCGATAGCTGATGGGGATAACGCCCTGACAAGCCATCAAGACCTATCAAGGAAATTAGTTCCCTCACTCGCTCGTTGATATATTTTTTATCCCGCTTTTGCACCTTGAGACCGAAGGCGATGTTGTCATAAACCGTCATGTAGCGAAAGAGCGCGTAGTTTTGAAAGACAAAGCCGATGCCACGCTTTCCGGCAGGGGTGTCGTTAATGCGCTTGCCGTCGATGAAGATGTCCCCGGAATCGGGTGTTTCCAGCCCGGCGATAGAGCGCAATATGGTGGTTTTACCGCTGCCGGATGGACCGAGCAAGCCTACCAGCGTGCCCTTTTCGATTGAGACGGATATATCGTCCAATGCCGTGAAGTTCCCAAAGGTTTTGCTCAAATTTTTGATTTCAACGTACATGGAGTTCATCCTCCTTTTTGCCCTTGTACTCCACAATGTTTTTTAGGATCAGGATGATGATGGCGATGACCACCAAAATAGACGCCGCCGCGAATGACGCAGTGAGATGGAACTCCTGAAACAATTGCTCAACATGGAGTGGTAGCGTGTTAGTTTTTCCCCGCAGCTTTCCCGATACCACCGAAACCGCGCCGAATTCTCCCAATGCGCGGGCGGTACAAAGGATGACGCCATAAAGCAGTCCCCATTTAATGTGCGGGAGCGTCACTCTGCGATAAACGGAAAGCCCTTTTGCCCCCATCAGGGCGGCGGCTTCCTCCTCGTCCGTTCCCTGAGCGTGCATCAGCGGAATCAATTCGCGCGAAACAAAGGGAAAGGTTACAAAAATTGTGGCAAGAACAATGCCTGGCACGGCGAATACGACTTTTATATCGTGACTGTTAAAAAAGTCATATGCCCAGCCGATCCGCCCGAAAATGAGGATGAAAATTAGCCCCGCGATGACAGGGGAAATGGCAAACGGAATGTCAATGAGCGTGGATAGAAAATTTTTACCCTTAAATCGGAATTTTGTAATAGCCCATGAAGAAAACAATCCGAAAACAGTGTTGAAAACAACGGCTATAGCGGCGGCGTATAAGGTTAGCTGCAACGCTTTAATGGTGTATTGATCCATAACGGTTTTGGCAAGAACCTGCCATCCCTCGCGGAGCGAATATACGATTACGCTGGCAAGCGGCACGACAAGCATGACGCCTACAAAAATGACGCATGTTGAAATCAGAAGTATTTTCGTTATGTTAGCTTTGATTTGCCGTTTCATGCTCCGCCCCCTCCCGCGCTAATTGTTTTTAGCCGCTTTGTTCATATGGCTTTGAATGAAATTTATCGAAAATAACAATATGAAAGCAATTACGATCATTACAAGCGCTATTGAAGTCGCCCCGGCATAGCTGAACTGTTCCAGCTTGCCCATAATAAGTAAGGGCGCAATCTGCGTTTTATACGGAATATTCCCCGCGATGAAAACAACGCTTCCATATTCGCCCAGACCTCTTGAAAACGCCAACCCAAAACCTGTCAGCAAAGCGGGAAGCAATTCGGGCATAAGCACCTTGAAAAATGTCCGAACTCGCGACGCGCCGAGCATTTGCGCCGCCTCTTCATATTGCGAATCCAGTTTTTCGAGCACTGGTTGCACCGAACGCACAACAAAAGGTATCCCGATAAAAATCAAGGCGATTGTAATGCCAACCTGCGTGTATGAGATTTTTATACCCAGCGGCGCAAAAATCTTTCCTATCCACCCTTGATCGGCGTAAATGGTGGTCAGTGCTATTCCTGCCACCGCCGTGGGCAGAGCAAACGGCAGTTCGATCAGTCCATCAAGTATTCTTCGCCCCGGGAATTTATATCTCGTCAGCACCCACGCAAGAAGCAGACCGAAAACGCAATTGACAACTGCCGCAATGAGCGAACAGACAAAACTGACTTGATAAGCGTGCAACACCATTTTATCAGTGACAATGCCCCAAAATTCCCGCCAAGAAATACCGGAAAGAGCTACCAATACGGACAGCAGAGGAATCACCACAATGAGGCTGATAAGTGTAATTGTGACACCCACGGAAAGCCCAAATCCGGGAATTACATGGGCTTTGCGCCGAGGAGCAAAACGCCTTAATTTTGTTGTAACTATATTCATGGCGCAAATCTCTCCTCTGGTAAATGTAAGGAGCGACATTTGAACCGCCGCCCCTCAACATGAAGCGTTGATTATTGTTTGTAGATTTGATCAAACACAGCGCCGTCTACAAAGAATTTTGTATTGGCCGCATCCCATCCGCCGAAATCGTCGTCGATGTTCACCAACTTGACATTAAGGTCAAAAATGTCAGAGAATTCCTTGAGAATCGTCTCGTTGGACGGGCGGTAGAACCACGTGCCTTCTATGCGCTGTGCTTCCTCGGTATAGAGATATTGGAGGTATGCTTCGGACACCTCTCTTGTCCCGTGCTTGTCAGCGTTTGTGTCAACAACCGATACCGACGGTTGCGCAAGAATGCTGATGGATGGCGTGACGATTTCATATTCACCCGGATGTTCCTTTTGGGAGAGGAAGGCCTCATTTTCCCAAGCAAGCAGCACATCGCCCTGCTTGTTCTCAACGAATGTCGTTGTGGATCCCCTCGCGCCCGAATCCAAGACCGTGACGTTGGCGTACAGATCCTTGACAAACTGAGTGATTTTTGCATCATCACCGTTGTAGAGATTTTGGGCGAAAGCCCACGCGGCAAGGAAGTTCCACTTTGCCCCACCAGAGGTTTTTGGGGACGGGGTGATGACCTCCACGCCGGATTTTACGATGTCGTCCCAATCCTTGATATTCTTGGGGTTGCCTTTACGAACAAGAAAGACGATGGTGGAGGTGTAGGGCGAGCTTTTCAGGGGTAGGCGGTCAACCCAGCCGTCGTTGATCAATCCGGCTTTGCGAATTGCGTCGACGTCGCCTTCCAGCGCCAGGGTAACCACGTCAGCTTCGTTGCCTTCGATGACCGCGTTGGCCTGTTTGCCGGAGCCGGCGTGGGACTGGGTGACGACGACCTCCTGACCCGTGGTTTCTTTCCAATACTTTGCGAACGCCTCGTTAAAGGCAACGTAAAGCTCACGGGTGGGATCGTAGGATACGTTAAGGATTTCCACCTCCGCCGGGCGGTCGTCCCCGCTTGTGGTTTCAGTGGGTTCTGAAGAGCAACCCGCCAAAGCGGAAAGTGCGAGACTAAGCGTTAAAACAAGCACTGAGATTTTCTTGATTTTCATAGTTAAATACTCCTTTCCTACTCGTTCTTAAATCCGAGTAAACATATGTGTTTACTATGCTAATAAATTATATTCGAACCAAGCGCCAATTACAACAGCAATTTACGCAATCGTTTGCATGGCTTGCTTTTAAGCTTGCTCAATGTTTGCCGCAAATGAAAAACCCCCATCACGTAAATTTTTTTGATGGGAGTTTGAGTAAGAGCTTCGTGGTGCGCCCGGAGGGACTTGAACCCCCACGGTTTCCCGCAAGAACCTAAATCTTGTGCGTCTACCAGTTCCGCCACGGGCGCATAACCAATATCAGTTCATTCGATATGAACAATTCTTCATCTAACCTGATTGATTATATCACCTGCGTAGGCGGGTGTCAATGGAGGATAAATATGTAATTAATGTAAGAATTTTTTACACTTTACAAAGCTTCTGCGATGTAGTATACTTCTCTTAGTAGGTTGCGCATTGATTTTAATCCGGTGCGCTATGTAGTTTAGTAGGAAAGAAGGTAAATGAAATGACACAGATTATTTCGCTCATTGTTTTGTTATGTTTTATTACTGTGATTATTGCCGTCGGTATATTCAGCGCTAAAAAAGCTCTGACTGTCGATGGTTTTTTATTGGGAGGAAGAAAGGTCGGCCCGTGGCTTTCGGCCTTTGCATACGGTACTACGTATTTCTCCGCAGTAATATTCGTAGGCTATGCGGGCATGTTCGGATGGACAATAGGCATAGGCGGCGTCTGGATCGGCATCGCCAATGCGGTTCTGGGCTGTTTGCTCGCTTGGAAGGTTCTTGCCAAACCGACGTGGCGTCTGACTCATACCCTGAACGCCCGCACGATTCCCGAATTATTCGAAGCGCGCTATCTCAGCCGCGGCATGAAGCTGTACTCCGCTGTTATCATATTTATATTTCTTGTTCCCTATGCGGCCGGCGTATACCGCGGACTGGGCACACTGTTCAGTTCCATCTTTATCGGCATATCACCAAACGTATGCATAGCTATAGTAGCCGTTCTGACCGGCGCTTATCTTGTACTCGGCGGCTATGTAGCCACATCGCTTAATGACTTCATCCAGGGCATCATCATGATCGTCGGGCTTATCGCTATGTTCGCCATCCTGATCACAAGACCCGAAGTCGGCGGGATTTCAAGCGCTGTCGAGAGGCTGCATTCCATCGACCCCAATCTGACGAATATCTTTGGGGGCGCTAATTTCGCTGTTTTGCTGCCTAACATACTGCTCACCAGCTTCGGCGTATGGGGCATGCCCCAGATGGTGCATAAGTATTATGCCATCAAAGATGAAAACAGCATAAAGATCGCTACAATCGTATCTACATTGTTTGCCCTGATCATAGGTTGCGGCGCTTATCTCAGCGGCTCTCTCTCAAAACTTTTCATAGCGGCTACAGAAACCGGCGCTCCTGCCCTTGAAGGCGGTTATGACGCGGTAATCCCGGCAATGCTAATGCAGGCGCTGAGCGGCGGTGTCTTGCATAACATCGTGCTGGGAGTGATACTCCTGCTGCTGCTCTCCGCGTCTATGTCCACGCTCTCATCGGTGGTTCTGTCGTCTAGTTCGGCTGTATCAGTAGATCTTATGCAGGGGATCATGCCGGATATAAAACAAAAATCTCAGTTAAGTATCATGCGCGTGTTGTGTGTACTGTTTATCGCGCTCTCATTCATATTCGCCACCATGAATATCTCCTTTATCGTGAATCTCATGTCGTTCTCATGGGGCGTGGTCGCAGGTTCCTTTATCGGGCCATTCTTCTGGGGACTCTACGGCAGGTGGATCACAAAAGCGGGCGCATGGGCAGGTTTGCTGTCCGGCGTGATCGTTGTAGGCGGCTCGCTTATCTACCTCTCGTCCGGTCTCGGCTTCGACGCGGCGAAGGCTTTCGCGCCGCAGATGGGTATACTCGCTATGGCCGTTTCATTCGTAGCGGTTCCGGCAGTAAGCCTCTTCACGAAAAAGTTCGATAGTGCTCATACGGACAAGGTCTTTTCAAATAATACATCCAACGTTGCATAATTCTGAGTTCAGACAAGCTCCGGAAACCTGCGTTACGTCATCCGGCGAGGCTTTCCGGAGCTTGCCTTCAGTATAAGAGATATGTACTCGCGGCGGCTAACACAAGCCCGCCGCGGGCATGGCTTTCGGCGATCTTACACGATGTCGCGGCGGGCGCTGCCGCCGGTCAAGTCAGCCGCCCTGCTGCGGGCGCTGCCGCCGGTCAAGTCAGCCGTGACGCCGCGGGCGCTGCCGCCGGTCAAGTCAGCCGCCCTGCCGCAGGCGCAGCCGCCGGTCAAGTCAGCCGGGAGGCCGCAACAGCCATTTCCCAGCCTTTAAGCAGCTCAGTCCTCTGTTCCCCATCCATGCCCGGCGAGAACTCGGCGTCAAGCCGCCAGTTTTTCAGTATCGCCGCCGTATCAGGCCAGTATCCCACCGCTAAGCCCGCCAGATACGCGGCGCCCAAAGCGGTAGTCTCCACACATGCCGGCCTTCTCACCATGACGCCTGTTATGTCGGATTGGAACTGCATCAAGAACTTGTTGACCGACGCGCCGCCATCCACTTTAAGGCTTTTTATGCTTATTCCGCTGTCTTTTTCCATAGCCGAGATCAGATCATGCGTCTGATATGCGATAGACTCAAGAGCGGCTCTTACTATATGCTTCCTGTTACTTCCCCTGGTTATTCCCGTTATAATGCCTCTGGCGCGCTGATCCCAATACGGCGCTCCGAGACCAACAAAAGCGGGAACCAAGTAAACCCCTTCCGTACTTTTTACAGAGAGGGCGATCTCTTCAGAGTCTGCGGAGTTTTCGATAAGTTTCATCTCATCGCGCAGCCACTGCACAGCAGCCCCCGCGACAAAGACCGAACCCTCCAGTGCGTAATTTACCCTTCCCCCCAGTCCCCATGCTATGGTCGTCAACAGTCCGGATGTTGAATCGACAGGGGTTTCTCCGGTATTCATGAGCAGAAAGCAGCCTGTTCCATAGGTGTTTTTCGCCTCTCCATCCGCAAAGCACGCGTGGCCAAAGAGCGCTGATTGTTGATCGCCCGCCGCGCCGCAGATAGGTATAGATCCGCCGAAGACATCCGAATCAGTCGCACCGAAGACGCCGCTTGAAGGTACAGGCGTCGGCAGCATACCCGCAGGTATATCAAGCTCCCTCAGTATATCTTCATCCCATTCGAGCCTGTGAATGTTAAAGAGCATCGTCCTGGACGCGTTTGTGTAATCGCTTATATGCAGGCGGCCGCGCGTCATATTCCATATCAGCCAGGTTTCAACAGTACCGAAAGCAAGTTCGCCCTTAGCGGCAAGCGCCCTGGCGCCCGGCGCATTGTCCAGTATCCACTTGATCTTAGTCGCGCTGAAATAAGCGTCTATGAGCAGTCCCGTGCGCTCCTTGAAGAAATCCGTCATCCCGCGTTTTATCAACTCGTCGGCGTAATCCGCCGTGCGGCGGCATTGCCACACTATCGCGTTATACACAGGTTCTCCGGTTTTTCTGTTCCAAACGACCGTCGTTTCCCTCTGATTAGTCACACCGATCGCGGCTATATCGCGGTAACTGAGACTCGCCTTCAGCATCGCCTCCTGCGCCACGCCCATCTGCGTAGACCATATCACAAGGGGGTCATGTTCAACCCACCCGGGCTTGGGGTATATCTGCTCAAATTCTTTCTGCGCCGAACTGACCACCCTGCCCGAGACCCTGAATATTATACATCGGCAACTCGTCGTTCCCTGATCCAGCGCCATAATATATTTCAAAACTCAACCTCCGGTTCCTCGCTATTTATTATCGTCATACTTAAGCACCGCGGTAAAAGCCTCCTGGGGAACCTCCACAGTTCCGAACTGTCTCATGCGTTTCTTCCCCTCTTTCTGCTTCTCAAGCAGCTTTTTCTTTCTGGAAATATCGCCGCCGTAGCACTTTGCCGTAACATCCTTGCGGTAAGCTCCTACGGTTTCTCTGGCTATCACCTTCTGCCCTATCGACGCCTGGATCGGCACCTCAAACTGATGCCTCGGTATGATCTCCTTCAGCTTCTCGCACACAAAGCGCCCTCGCGAATATGCCTTCGACTCGTGAACCATCATCGAAAATGCGTCAACAAGATCCTTATTGAGAAGGATATCCATCTTAACAATATTAGATTTTTCGTAACGTATGAACTCGTAGTCCAATGAACCGTAGCCGCGGGTTCTCGACTTGAGCGCGTCAAAGAAATCGTAGATAACCTCGTTGAGCGGCATCTCATAATGCAGATTTACCCTGGTCTCAGTGATATACTCCATCTGAAGCATCTTCCCTCGCCTCTCCTGACACAGCTCCATTATGGCGCCCACGTACTCTTTCGGTATCATTATGTCAGCTTTGACTATCGGTTCCTCTATATACTGGATATACGTAAGTTCAGGTAAATTAGACGGATTCTGTATAAACTCCTCTGTTCCCTCATTCATTACCACCTTATATATTACACTGGGCGATGTGGTTATAACGGCCAGCGCGAATTCGCGTTCCAGCCTTTCGACGATTATCTCCATGTGAAGCAGACCTAAAAAACCGCAGCGAAAGCCGAATCCCAGCGCCGTCGAGGTCTCGGGTTCAAACTGGAAGGCCGCGTCGTTAACCTGCAGCTTTTCGAGCGCGTCCTTTACATTCTCATATTTCTCGCCCTCAGCGGGATAGATCCCGCAATACACCATGGGCTGAACCTTTTTGTAACCCGGCAGCACCTCTGATGCGGGATTTTCATCAAGGGTCACCGTATCGCCCACCCTGGCGTCCGCCACCTGTTTAATACTGGCGCAGATATATCCTACCTCGCCCGCTGCCAACCCGTCCCTCTGAACGGGATAGGGCGCATAAACGCCGACCTCTGTCACCTCGTATTTTTTCTTCGTATTCATCAAGCGTATGACGTCGCCTTTGCCTACACTGCCGTCAAACACCCTTACGTATATAACTACGCCTTTAAAATTGTCATAATATGAATCGAATATCAGCGCTTTGAGATTGCTGCCGCTTTCGCCGCCCGGCGGCGGGATTTTAGCTACTACGGCCTCCAGAACATCCTCAATGCCTATCCCTTCCTTTGCGGAGATGAGCGGAGCGTCCGCCGCGTCAATGCCGAGCACCTCTTCGATTTCAAGCTTCACTTCGTCAGGATTGGCGCTGGCCAGATCGATCTTGTTGAGCACGGGTATGATCTCAAGATCCTCATTCATGGCAAGGTAAACATTGGCGAGAGTCTGCGCCTCCACCCCCTGCGTAGCATCAACGACAAGAATCGCACCTTCGCAAGCCGCCAGGCTTCTCGACACCTCATATGTGAAATCGACATGCCCCGGCGTGTCAATGAGATTGAGCGTGTACTCCTCGCCGTCACGCGCCTTATATACGAGCCTTGTGGTCTGCAGCTTTATGGTGATGCCGCGTTCCCGTTCAAGCTCCATATTGTCCAGGAACTGCTCCTTCATATCCCGCTGCGCCACGAGACCCGTCTTCTCTATGATCCTATCCGCCAGCGTTGACTTACCGTGATCAATATGCGCGATAATGCAAAAGTTCCTTATATTTTCCTTCTTATAGTCTAAACTCATCTAAAACTCTCCACAAAGGGTGACCCCCGTTGTAATATCCGTGACTATTTTGAGTCCCCTGCCTGACGTATCGTATACCTTCACAATATCCGAAAGCTCTTCCACCTCAGGGTCATTGTAAATTTCACTCAAAATATTCTTTTCATTATCTAAAAATCCAGGATCATAATATTTAGTGGTGTTTTTATTCTCGAATATCGACACATATAATACATCGGTCTCCACAAGATCCTGGAAAAAATGGCTGCCGAATGAAAGCTCGGGCATATATCCCGCCCCCTCATAGGCCACCTCGCCGGCAATACTCATACTGCTTATCTCCGCGAACTTGACCGGCACCCCGAGTTCCGGCGACGTCGTCCCCAGTCTGCCGGGCACAAGCAGCATTATCACCTTTTCCTTATTCTTATAATATTGATTGATTGCCCCGATAATCCTGGCAATGCCGGATTTCTTATGGTAGGGGTACTCATAATAATTCTTCGGATCAACGCACACCACAATATCTATCGGCTGGTAGTACGCCCCTCCCATAGTGCCTCCGTCCAGCAGAAAATAGGTTTTTTCGCGGCTTATCACCGGCGCCTCCGCCCTTATCCCGCTGCCTCCCACCTGAAGCGGTCTGCACTGCAGCAGATTTATCACAAACTCTCCGGTCTTTGAAAAATTCAGCGCGAATTCCACATCCACAGGATAATCGTACTCCTGCTCCACCGCCGCCAGGATCTTTCTCATGCTGCTGACAAAGTCTTCGCGGCGCAGCAAACTGTCGCATGTAGTGAATATGATCTTTCTGTTGAGTCCGATTTCCCTGAGTTCCCTCTCTCGGCCGTGATCGTGTTCTATCATTGTAGCTCTGAACCAGTCGCTCATCTTCTCCTGCGCCTGTTCTATATTGATAGTCGTGATGGAATTGGTCGCAAGCTCCAGCACATCAACCTTGTGTTGGGCGTATTTTGAAATATCCGTACCGCTGGTCGGACGCATGTCCGGATTATCCAGAGCGGCAATCCTCGGATAATCCCCGTCGGTTCTATCGACAGCCCTTGTGCCTAGCCCCATTACTATCCTTATCATACCCTGTTTAGGGTCGATCGCCTTGTCCCACCTATAGGAATTATAGGAATACGCTACGCCCGCCGCCGCCGGCATATATACGTCCTTAAAGAGCGAACCCGAAACCCGCTGTATCAGGAGCGCCATCTGTTCATCCCTTGTCGAGAGGTTCCGGCGCAGCCTGTATTCCAGCACCGATTCGTCCATAGTACTCGCGTATACCGTCCTCACCGCGTCTTCAAAGGCGACCAGACGCTCTTCCAGCGTCCCGAGATTCACGCAGAATACGGATTCGTATTTCCCCGCGAACGCGTTACCGAAGCTGTCCTCAAGCAGGCTGCTCGACCGGACGATGATGGGGCTTTGCCCATAATACTCAAGCATCCGCCTGAATTGTTCACGGATATTTTCAGTGAACTCGCCCTCCATGATCTTTTCCTTCAATATCTCGGCTACCGTGAAGTATCCGCGTTTCGTCCTCTGTTTAAGCTTGAGTCCCCAGCATTTGTTCTTGACGAGAAATGTGTAATAGAGATTTGAACATATATAAAACGAATCGTGCGGTTCCAGGACTTTCGCTATTTCCGGCAATTTCTTATCGACGATCATGCGCGACAGTATCATGCCGGTCGCCTTCCCTCCTACGCTCCCGACACCTATCATACGCGCCTTGATAGCAAGTATGTCCTTCAGGTTTACATTGCGCGCGGCTATGTCGAGCATGCGTTCATCCGTCCCGAATACAAGACGGCACAGCTCCCTGATGCCGCTGGTCAACACGGAATCAGCGTCTTCGGGGTCATTTTCGACTTCTCTGAGTTCCCTTTGCTTGTTCAAAAAGAAACGCTCCCAACTATCGAGGCGCTGTTCACTGTCCACATTGCCGCTTTCGCCTACTATAGAATAGAATTTACTTACGGCAATACCGTTTGTAAGCGGTTCGATGATGTTGGGATCGTAAAGATTTACATGATGCGGCAGGAACATGCTGTATCGGTAACGCTCCGTCACGCGCAGCGGATGCAGAAACATCTGCTCATTTTCATGGAATACGTCCAGCAGCACTTGAGCGCCGTCGCGTATTCTAGCCAGCGCTTCTACAGAATGCAGGTTTCTCGTGATCGAATGGTATGCGACGCACTTATGCTTCAAAATATCCGGCGCTATCACATCGAAAAAATTGCTCATCATAAAATCCGCTATCCACTCCTTCTGCAGTACAGTCAGAGAGTCGAAAACATAGTGGGTTTCATCGCCTTCCCTCTCAATGACGTCGTGCACCTGCATGACGGTCGCTTCGAAGCCTTCGAGAGGATCGATCGATATGATCTTAGGGCCGCCTGCGGCTTCAAACATCGGCTCGCCCTGTCCGAAATAAAAATAGACCGTATTTTTTCGGTTTCGCATTGAGATTTCAACAAAAGGCCGCGCAAAAAATGAATACTCTTTCATGCTGGAAATCTGCCACACGATGTTATCGCCGTATCTGATGTTATCCAGAACCTTGTCGAGTCCTTCCAATCCTGACGGAACCCGTTTTTGATTGATCACCGCTCTTTCACCACCTTCATACTCGCTTACGCCTCGCGCGGAGTTCCCCCGCCGAACGCTCGCAAGCGAGATTTCTATGCCGGACGCCGCCTGCGCCGCATATGCCATGCCGCGCCCTCCGCCCTAATAAAAAAAGATGGGAGACACTTGCCATCTTTTTTACGCGCATTTAACTTATGCGCACGCCTTTGGACGGGTGACATCAGGCCTTTGCCTGATAAACTTTGTTGAACCTCTTCGTTATCCTTGACACCTTCCTCGACGCCGCGTTTTTATGTATAGTGCCTTTTGCCGCCGCCTGACGCAGCCGCTTCTCCGCCAACACGAGTTTCTCTTTTGCCGTATCAAGTTTGCCCTCCGCAAGAGCCGATTCGAAGTTCTTAAGGATCGCTTTAAGATGGGATTTTACCCTTCTGTTTCTCGCTGTTTTCTTCGCGAGAACAAGAATCCTCTTTTTTGCGGATTTAATATTTGCCATCCGATTCACCCTTTCTAACAAATAAGAATTCAGCCGCAAAGATAATTTTAACATATTTATGCCGTTAACACAAGTATTTATGCCGTTTTTGTCTAAGTGAAAATGACATTTTTAATCAGTTCGCACACACATTTACATGAATTATTGATGAAAAAGTGTCCGCCGTCAAAATGATGATAGCTGCAGCTGCAGCTTGAGTAGGCGTCCCACTCAAAAACGCTCTCTTCGTCGTCCGAGTAAAGGATATTCAATTTAATCGGAAGCTGTACCACATTGTCATTATGCCTGTAGGATTCCAGAAGCGCAAAATCATAGCGGATTATAGGCAGAAAGAACTCTTTGAAATCCGGATAATTCAAAAGTTCATCATCTATTCCTCCCATGCCGAGCAGATATTCGATAAGCGCCGCATCACTGTACTTCGAATAGGCCTCGCGCTGTCCGCTCATGCGCGGAGGGTTACACGCGGCTATGAATATGTTCCTGGGCAATGCGCCAAACCTTTGAAATATCAGCATTGCCGCTTCATAGACCAAAAGACCGCCCATGCTGTATCCGAAAAGCGATATGGTCTCATATCCGCCTATGTCTAGAATCGCGCCGGCGCAGTCCGCCGCTGCTTCTTTGAATGTGTCGTGATTCTTTTCCGCGACTCTGCCGCCCTTACCCGCGATATCCAAGGGATATACCTCTATGCATGGGAGTTCTGCCCTGAAGGGATTATACATGGCCGCCGAGGCGCCCGCATAGGGTATGCACACCAGTCTATTTTTCATTGGATCTATATCCCCAGAAGACCGTTCCACTGGACGGCCTCTACATATGTATCGACTAGATTCTCTTCACTCAGGCCACAGGCCGCCGCCTGCTTGATCGCAGTTTCGAAATCGCCCTTCTCATAATGCATTATTATCTTCAACAATTCATAATACGATCCCGATTTTTCGATCAGCGGTTTGCTGACGTCCTCTTCAAGGTGGATTTGCTCCAACATCTCTTCCATGGGGCACTCCATTATTATATCTATCATCGAAAACATACCCACAAGATAGAGGGTTTCTGATTTTTCCGGCATGCCTATAAACGGCGCTATGAGTTCCAAAAATCGCGCCCTTACCAGCGACATACGCGTTATTTCAGCCGTCTTGTCGGGATTGATCTCCATAAGGCACATCAGCGCGACCCACTTCTTTATCTCCGTCATCCCAAGTATTATGAGCGCTTGCTTGATGTTGCTGATCGTCGTGCTGAACGCAAAATACGCCGAGTTCACGAGTTTCAGCAGCCGGTACGACAAGGCGACGTCCTGCCTGATCACCTCTGACAGCTTATTATAATCGAGTTCCGGTCTCATTGCAAGCTGAAGAATCCTGAGCCTGTTCACCGCCAATGGGTTGAATGAACGCCCGGCGACTATAACGGGTTTGCTGAAAAAATAGCCTTGAAAGTAATGAAACCCCATCTCAACGGCCTTTTTATAGATCTCATCGTTCTCTATCTTCTCGGCAAGCATACGGAGCGGGAAATGCCGCCTTCCGCGCCGCGCTTTCAGATACTTCACGAAGTTCTCAATAACGCCCAATTCGGTGCTCAGAAAATCAACCTTGACGATATCCGCATAATCCAAAAACTTAAAATTTTCCTCGGTTATGATGAAATCGTCGAGCGCAAGTTTAAATCCCGCGTTCCGGAGATCCTTACATGCATCCAATACTTCCGGAGTGGGTTTAATATTTTCAAGGATTTCTACCACTAACATATCCGGCGGCAGTAAACTCGCTATATTGTCCAGCAGATGTTTTTCTGTGAAATTAACGAAGGCTTTCTTGCCGTTAGTAAGTTTCTCAATCCCGATTTCCACAAAACTGTTGATAATGGTCTTTCTTGTCGCTTGATCCGGGTCTACACTTTCGTCATAATAATTCTTCACCTTATCCTGACGGTAAAGCAATTCATATGCAAAGACCTCATTATTCCTATTAAATATCGGCTGCCGCGCAACAAAATTTTCCATTCTGAGCTGTTTTATCCCTTCTGAAATGCCATCATAAACCAGTGCGGGAAGCGCCCGCAACAATCAATAAAGTGGAACGATCATGTAAATTCTTCGCATTATGACCATTAGATTCATTTTACACTAATCTGGCGAAAAAATCAAAAGAAAGATTTAGCTTTAATACTGAACTCAGTTTAAAATAGACTTGACAACACGAGTCAATTGATGCTATCGTCTAATAAATGATTATGTGCAAGTTCCCGTTACGAAATATATTTATAAATATAATCACAAGAAATATGTTAATTAAGAAGATAAGAAGAGAGAGGTGCAGTATGTCCACACACATCAACGCGGCGTCCACGGGGCAGATAGCTGAATCCGTCCTGCTTCCCGGCGATCCTTTACGCGCAAGGTTTATTGCGGAAAATTTCCTTGAAAGCGCGGTATGCTATAACGATATACGCGGTATGCTCGGCTTCACCGGCCGCTATAATGGGGTTCCTGTTTCCGTTCAAGGCACGGGCATGGGCATGCCCTCTATCGGCATCTATACTTGGGAGTTGATCACTGAATACAAGGTTCAAAACCTCATACGCATAGGCACTGCCGGGGCATTCAGCGAGAAGCTCAGGATCAAGGACGTAGTACTCGGCATATCGGCGTCTACAGACTCCAATTACGCTCACACGTTCCGTCTGAACGGAACGCTGGCGCCTACGGCGAGCTGGGAACTTATTCTGAAGGCAAAAGCCGCAGCCGACGCTCTTTCCATAAACGTTCACGCCGGCAATATCCTGACCGGTGATGTTTTTTACGAACTCGAAGACGGCTGGTGGAAAAAATGGGCTGCTATGGGCGTACTTTGTGTCGAAATGGAAACCGCGGCTCTGTATATGAACGCAGCTGTAAACGGCGTAAACGCCCTGTCCATCCTGACTATGAGCAACCATTTCGTCACAGATGAAGAAACAAGCCCCGAAGAGCGAGAGAAGACATTTACAGATATGGTAAAGATTGCGTTACGGACAGCAACTGCTTAGATTCTCGTAATAGGCATGCGAACAAGCGCCCTGATGGCCGCCCGAAACGCAGCCCGCTCTTAAGCTCCTTCATATCCCGATATCCTGCGGATCTCCTCGCCGATCCCCGCCAGCGTGATCGGCGGCAGATTCATCGGTCTGCATATATAATACCCTTGAAGCAGATCGATTCCCGCCTTTATCAGATATTCCATCTCCTCAAAGCTCTCAACACCCTCAGCAAGCACCTGTATGCCTGCGGTTTTCCCGTATTCGATCAGATTCTTTATAAGCGACTGACGGTTCGGATCCTTATGGACATTCCGTATGAGTTCCATATCTATTTTAATGTAGCCCGGCGAGTAATTCAGCATGAGGCTTTCGCTGTTATATCCCGCGCCAAAGTCGTCTATAGCGAGCTTCTGACCATGCTTCCGCATGAAAGCCAGTTTCTCACTCATCAAGCCCTCATCGCTGCGCTCCCCTTCAGTCAATTCGATCACCACACGCCCGAGTTGGTCGCCATAGTACTCTTCAAGCAGCTTCTCCTCATCGCCGGTCAACTTCTGGCTCGCTATTGAATTTATGAAGACCTTTATATCCTGCCCGCCCTCCTTCGGCAGTTTTGTAAACGCTTCCAGAGCTTTGAACAGGGTCAGCGTCTCCACCTGTCCCAGGCGCGAATGCGCCTGCGCCAGCGCTATAAGCGCCGCCGGACTCTGTATCGTCTCGCCCATCGGTCTCATCAAAGCTTCATATGCGTATATGTTCCCGGTCTTCGCATCGACTATGGGCTGGAACTGATAGTATATCAGCTCGTTCTCAAGTATGAGATCCAGTTCCTTCCTGCTGTAAAGAAGATATGAATGTTTGTTATAAAAGCCTATATCAAACTCTCTGAACTGCCCTTTGTTGGTCTTCTTGACTGTATACATCGCGAAGTCCGCATACCGTATCAGCTCTTCACAGGATTCCGAATCGTCAGGATACCACGCAATGCCCGCTGAAATCTGAATCCCCGCGTTCGTACCGTCGGGAAGTGTTAAACTCGCTGCGCCCATAGAAAGCCTAATCGTTTCACATATAGCGCGGATCTGCTGCTTGCCGCTGTAAGCATGGAAGAATATTATGAATTCATCCCCCGCAAGCCGCGCTACCACCGCCTGCTTCGAACTGAATTTCTTGAGAATATCGGCAGTCAGCCTTATATACTTATCGCCGTAATCGTGACCGAAAGTATCATTCATATTCTTGAGATTATCAAGATCCAGCATCACTATAGCGGCTACCCCCAACTTGTCCGTCTCGCTGAAATGTTCCGTAACGATCTTATGAAACGCGCGTCTGTTATATACATCCGTGAGAATGTCGTAGTCGCGATCATATTCCAAGCGTTTCATCTCTTCCATTTCCCTTGTCACATCTGTGATCACCCCGGTTATGCGATCCTTATCCTTGCCGATGAGCAGCCTGATCCACCCGGATTTATTCGCCCCCATGATCTTGTAGATATAGTCCCGCTCTTGTTCCAGCACGGATTCCTTCACTGGGCACAATCTACGTGTGAACTTCATAAATTCCAGAAGCTTCATCGTGCGGCCGTCAGATTCAGGCAAACCCAATAAACCCGCGAATTGCTTTGTATAGAGGATCTGGTTCACATTCCTGTCCTTATATTCAAAGACCGCGATCGACGTCTTCGCCATTTCAAGGATGTCCGCAAGCTTTCTGTTGGCATCCGCAACCTTTTCACTGAGTGTTTCAATGGATTCCGACAATTCATCGATTTCGAGGATGGCGAGCTTGTCCAGACTGATCTTAGCGTTTGGATCGGTGTTTCTAAGCTGCGCGGCCAACTCGCTTATAGGCGTCGTGATCATATTCGCAACTACGACAATGCCTATCACGCCCGCCGTCAACGATGCCAGAAGCACTGTCATCATAAGGGTACCCACCTGTTTAGAGAATCCCATCAATGCGTCTTCGCTCTGTATCCCCAGTATAGACCATTGTTCATCTATAAACGGTGAATCGCTCGAGTAGAGCATCAGATCCTGCTTCACGGCATATATGGTCTTTTCAATATTCAAATCTGTAAGCGAGTACACTGCTGCGGACGGCGATGATTTGCCATTAGATTCTATGACTATGTCCTGCCCCGGCGCGTATACCTCTTTAAGAAATGGGCCGTTAACAATAACAGGGCTTAATACCTGTCTGCCGACGGCGTATATCTCACCAAGACCGCCGTCACTCCTGCCATCGTCCATTTCGCCGTCGTCGCCGCTGCCGCCAATGCCGCTGCCGCCAACGCCGCGAGGCGGCTTACCGATCACAAGGCCGTATCCCGATTCAGCCACGAGATTCAATCTGGCGGAGTATATCCTCGACTCAAGGTGAGCCTCGCTGATCTCGACCCCGAACACGCCGTAAGGTTTCCCGTCCAGCAGCAGCGGTTCAGAATAGGTGATCACATTTACCGAGTCCCCGCCTTCCGCGCCGCCAAGAATAAAAGGCTTAGACCAATAGCCCAAAGTCTCCGAATCGAAACCCGGGTTTGACAAGGCGGCTGTGAAAGGCTTGAAGTAAAAAGCGCTTTCCGGCTCCGCTTTATCAAGCAAAAGATACGGTTTCCACAATGGATCCGCATGAATGCCCGCCGTGTTTTCAATAAACCCAGCCGATGAGCGCATTATAGAAATATCTGAATTGTCATTTGGATGATTGTCTGTAGGATTTTGAGTCCGCAAATAGAGACCCTGCTTCGCGCCGCCCTCCCCGTCCAAGATCAAAAAGGCGCCGGTCGCATAGTTCCTGCGCAACAAATATATGAGATCATCTGATACGGATAAGATGAATTCATCTACGATTCCGGCAGACAGGCCTTCATCGTTACCCATGGCTAATCTTGCGGCAATCAATTCGGACAGCTCCCTGTTAGCTATATCTGAGAATCCCCTTACATTCCCCCAGAGCTGCTTCATGTCACATTCGAACTGTTCTTTTTTACTCTCCGTTGTTTCTGCCAAATTGTTAAAGGCATTATCCTCAAGTTCACCTGTAATTCCCAACAAGAAGAACATGCCATAAACAAGCGCCGCCTGGAAGATCATGACAGTTAACAGCGGTCCGAGCATTTTTCGAAGAATTGAGCCGTTTCTGCGCGTCGAATTTCTTCCTAACATAATATGCCCTTCGCTGCATCAAGCGGTCGATTTATATGCGCCGCCCCCTAATCCCTTTAATATTCCCCCATTATTTGAACAATACAATCACTGCAAAACTATTTAATAAAAGCCTTCAAACGCTGCGTTAGCAGCGCCGTTTTTCCGCGGCTTTAGCCGGAACGGAAAAACAAACAGCAGCGACGTCCAAACCGTGTTCCGATATGAACGCCTCCGCTGTGTTTGAATAGTATTTTTTACGGTTTAGTCACCGTCACCTTATATTCCACACTATCCGCGCCCGCCTTCGATGCGCTTATGGTTATTACTGTGATGCCGGAACTTGTTGTAGTTCCGTTCAGCTCGACTGTGTAACTCCCTGCCGAACTCCCCGGCGCCGGTTGTGTCGGCCCATCGCTGCTTACATTTATCGTCACGCCGCTTCCCGCGGTTACACGAACAGGCACATTGGTAGTGGTCTGCGCAACAGTATGGTTGTAAGTCTTATCATCCTTCTTAAATGTAAACGCCGGTTGTAAATCCTGTATATTTATGTTTGTGATCTCAGCTACCGGCGCGGACTCTACAGTAACATTTATCTTGTAAATCCTGTCCGTTCTTCCGTCTTGACGAACGGTGATCTCTATCGGCGTGACGCCGCTCTGCAAGAGCGGTATCTCTACCGAACCTGTGGAGCCGAAGGTGGCGAAGGTGTTGTTGCTATACCTCGCTGTCGCCAATGTATCCGTCGTAGCCGAAAGCGTAAGCTTCGTACTCCCCGTAGGAAGGCTCAGATTATATGTGTACGTCGCCGCCGCGAAGCTGAACTTGCTGCTCGCCACTGTCTGGGTATTCCCACCGTTTTCGTACGTCAACGACATAGCTTTAAGGTTGCTGGCGTATGCCGTAGAGCTTCCCGCCTTGAAGGTAGTGGATTTTACCACATTAGAATATGATGATGTACCTGAACCCGAATATACCACTCCATAGACCACATATGAATCTCCGGAGGTGAGATAATTAACGTCATAGCTCAACGATTTTGTACTGGGTAAGGTAACGCCGCTGCTGTCGCCCACATCTGCGATATTGGCATTCTTACTTTCGGCGGATGCGGTTGTACCGTAAGAACCTGCCCTGATCTGAGATGCCGTCGGCGCCGTATTACTGCTCTTTACCGCCATCCAGTAGAATTTGTATGTGCTGCCGCTGACGCCGAACGTGGCGGTGAAGCTCGCGCTCGTTTCTCCAATATCCGCGCTTGCCACACTTATCCTCGATATCCACTGATTATTTGTTCCTGTGGTTTTAATTGTGGCATATTTTACCGTCGAATAGTTGGCGCTGCTGCTTGCGCTGTCGAACACGCAGCCGTATATTCTATAGCTGGTTCCCGGCGTCAGACCGGTTATATCCTCAGTCGTTGACGTATTGGCGCTGACGGAAAAATTACCCGAGTCACTGGCGTAGTTATTTGAGGCGTCTCGCCCATTATATATGCGGCTTGCCGTCGGTGTGGAAGAACTGCTGCCCTCCACCAGCACCCAATAGACATAGCCTTTCTGTTTCGATCTCGCTGTGAGGGTTGCGGAGGTGTCGTCCACGTTGCTGATGGTGAAATAGCTCCCCAACCAGTCTTGCCCTGTATTTCCTGTCTCATTCGTTGTAAACGTCCTTGTTGCGATGCTGGAATACGTCCCATTGGAATCCCTCGCCACGAGGCACAGCTTATATGACTGATCCGAATCCAGATTGCTCATGGTTGTGCTGCTGCTTGTATTGGCGTACATCGTTTTGCTGCTGTATTTGTACGCGCTTGAATTGCTGTTGGTTCTGCCCTGCACTATACGATCCGCGTTCGGCGTAACGGCATCATCGCCTTCCAGTAAAACCCAATACGCCGTCGAGTCCTTTGAGACTGTAACTGTCATAGTCGCTTGGCTCTGCGTTATTGAGGATATATTAAAGCTTGATATACTGGGCGTCGCGTTATTATCCGTGTTGTTATTATTGGTCTGATTATTGTTGCTGGTGCTCTGGTTATTTGACGGTTGATCATTATCTACCACATCCGCCGGCTGAATACCCAGCACCCGGTTTATTATCTTGACCGCCTCGCCGCGTCTCAGAGCCGCTTCCGGATTGAAGTTCATATTCGTATCGCCGTTCATATAACCCATACTATACGCCTTCCGCACGCCTCCCATCGCCCAGTCGCTTATGCGCGAAGCGTCTCTCACGCCTGTAAGCGAAAACTCCGTATCGCCTTCCTGTGAAATCCGCCCCAGGATTACGGCCGTCTCTTGGCGGCTTATCTGAGCGTCCGGCCTGAAAAGCCCCGAATCGTCGCCCTCGATGTAACCTGCCTTCTGCGCCTTCTGCACCTCATAAAAATACCATTCATTTACGGGGACGTCTTTATAAGTTATATTTGTCATCTCGGTGTAGTACATGGCCGTATTGATGATCTTTACAAATTCCGCTCTTGAAATATAGTTATCCGGCCTGAATGTGCCGTCCACATAGCCGTTAATATAACCGTAGTTCGTGGCGCTTATAATTTCACCTTCCGCCCAATGCCCCGAAATATCGGGAAAATCTTCTGCCGCATACGATGGTCCGACGGGACCTGAAACAAACAATGCGACTGCCATAGCCGTTATCGCAATCCAAGACACTATTTTTTTCATAATTATTATTCTCCCATTTTTCGTCGAATTATAGCTAAGCTGCTTGTACATCTAACCTATCTACCTGTGGTTCCCGCCCATGCGCCGGAACCTGCTCATTCATAGATCCCGCCTACGCGCCGGAACCTGCTCATTCATAGATCCCGTCTACGCGCCGGAACCTGTCCATTCATAGTTCCCGTCTACGCGCCGGAACCTGTCCATTTATGGATCCCGCCTACGCGCCGGAATCCGTTTACCTATTGCACCTATTTACATATTATACTGTTTTTAGCTGTTCCGCAATAATAAATATACAATTTTATTAAAATGTAATCTGTCTGCAAAGCTCCGGTAACCGAAGGCTTCCAAACAGGCTGAAAACGCTGTATTCAAGGGGACTTCTAAAAACCAAGGTGTGCGGAACCGCAAACACCATTCGCCTACTGTACGCCTTAATCCACAAGCTCTATCTTGCGTTTAAGGGGTCTTTCCAGCGCCGCCGCCACAAATGCACGAAACAGCGGATGAGCACGGTTCGGCCTGCTTTTGAATTCAGGATGATACTGCACTCCGATAAAAAAATCATTGCCCTGTATCTCTATCGCCTCTACAAGTCTGTTGTCGGGAGATTCCCCGCAAATCGTCATACCCGCCGCCTGAATCGCATCCCGGTAAGCATTGTTAAACTCGTACCTGTGGCGATGTCTCTCGGATATTGAAGGTACGCCATAGGCCTTGTACAGCGTCGAGCCGTCCAGAATATCGCATGGGTATGCGCCGAGCCTCATAGTGCCGCCCTTGGGTATATTGCCGTGCTGATCTTCCATCAGTCCTATGATCTGATCCGGCGAATCCTCGTCAAACTCAGAGGAATTCGCCCCGGTCAAACCCAGAACATTCCTGGCGAATTCGATTACAGCGATCTGCATCCCGAGGCAGATCCCCAGATAAGGGATATTATTCTCCCTGGCATACTTGGCCGCGCATATTTTGCCGTCTATCCCTCTCTCCCCGAATCCTCCCGGTATGAGTATGCCGCCGCAATCGTTCAACGCGCTGTCAACAGTCGCGTCCGTGATGTCCTCAGCCTCGATCCACACGATCTCCACCCGTGCGCCGGTCTCATAACCCGCGTGGCTCAAAGCCTGCGCTACAGAAAAATACGCGTCGTGCAGCTTTATATACTTACCCACAAGACCTATCCTGACGCTTTTTTCACGCCTGCCTATGCGTTTTAGCATGGCTCGCCATTCCGTAAGATCCGGATCCGGCGCGTGAATCTGCAATCTCCGGCAGACGATCTCCGAAAACTGCTGTTCCTCAAGCATCAAAGGCGCTTCGTAGAGCAATGGCAATGTGATATTTTCTATTACACAGTCCGGCTTAACATTGCAGTAAAGCGCGATCTTCTTGCGGATACTGTCCCCGACGAAGTTGTCGGCGCGTATCACGACGATATCCGGCGCTATTCCCATGGACTGAAGCTCCCTCACCGAGTGCTGAGTGGGTTTTGATTTGTACTCATGAGAGCCTTCTATGAACGGCACCAGTGTGACGTGAATGTATAGGCAGTTCTCCTTTCCGATCTCCAGCGCCACCTGCCTTATGGCTTCCAAAAAAGGCTGACTCTCTATATCGCCTATAGTCCCGCCGATTTCCGTTATAACGATATCACTGTCACTGGTTTTGCCTGCTGCATATATGAACTCCTTTATCTCATTCGTAATGTGCGGTATCACCTGAACCGTTTCTCCCAGATACTCCCCCCGCCTCTCCTTTTGGAGGACATTCCAGTACACCTTGCCCGTGGTGAGGTTGGAAAATCGATTCAGGTCCTCATCTATAAAACGCTCATAATGCCCCAGATCCAGATCCGTCTCCGCCCCGTCTTCCGTCACGAAAACCTCTCCGTGCTGTATGGGACTCATGGTTCCGGGATCTACATTTATATAGGGATCCAGCTTCTGAGCGGTCACTTTAAGCCCTCTGGATTTCAATAGACGCCCCAGCGACGCTGCCGTAATGCCCTTTCCCAGCCCTGAAACCACTCCGCCGGTTACGAAAATATATTTTGTCATCCTACCCTCCGTTTCGACAATCCGCAAGGAGAACTCCTTAAAAACCAGTGTGCGCCTACCGGCGGGAAAAAGACCGGCCGGAGGCGCCACAGGGGGTTTTAACAGTTCCCTATAGTTGACGCCGCGTAAAAAAACGATAATGCTTCATCACATTATACCTCTTTACGCGGCGTCGTTCAAGGCGAAGAGCCAAACTCAATAAAATCAATAAAATATGTCAGTTTATGTTATTTTACACTGTAGAGGATCTCGCCGTATGTCGGCATCGGCCAATCCTTCCCGCCTACAAGCGTTTCCAACTCATCCACGGAACCCCGCAGAGCTTGCATACTGTAAAACACCTCTGTGCCGTAATACCGCGCGCTTTCGGTGGCGTCGCCGCACTTGGCCGCCTGCATCACAGCGTCTTCCAGACTGTCGAGATCCTTTTGAAGCGTCCCGGAAAGTCCCGCCAGTCTCTCCACCAGCTTGGTTTCAAGCGTGGTGTCGAGGGCGAGGTTGATATTCATACTATTCTTCTTCTGTAATGAGTCCAGCGCCCTTCGGGTATAGTCGATTACAGCGGGAATTATGCATCTGTGCGTCAGATCTATCATGGTCAATGCTTCGATGTGTATTGTTTTTACATAATTTTCCATCAACAATTCAGCCCTCGACAGCACCTCCGAGCGCATCAGGACACCGTGTTTCTCAAACAACTCTACATTTTTATCGGTAATGAAAAGCGGCAAGGCGTCGGCGGTCGTCGCGAGGTTCAAAAGACCGCGCTCTTCAGCTTCCACAAGCCATTCTTCTGAATAATTGTTTCCGTTAAATATGATTCTCTCGTGCTCAACAATGGTACGCTTCACCAAGGCGTTTACCGCCGCTATGAAATCCTCCGCTTTTTCAAGCTCGTCCGCGAACTGCGACATAGCGTCCGCGACTATGGTGTTCAATATGAAATTCGGACCGGCTATAGACAGGGATGAACCGACCATACGGAATTCAAACTTATTCCCCGTAAATGCAAAGGGCGATGTACGGTTCCTGTCCGTGGTGTCTTTCGGAAATACCGGAAGTACGTCCACACCGATCTCCATCGGCGTCTCTTCCCTCTGCTTATAAATCACACCCTTCTTGATGGTATCAAGTATTTCTGTGAGTTCTTCGCCCAAGAATACAGATATGATCGCCGGAGGCGCCTCGTTCGCACCAAGCCTATGATCATTTGCGGCTGTCGCCACAGATATGCGCAGGAGATCCTGATGCTCATCCACCGCCTTGATCACTGCGCTGAGAAACAGCAAAAATCTCGCGTTTTTGTACGGCGTATTGCCGGGATCCAGCAGATTTTCACCTGTCGATGTGGCTATAGACCAGTTGTTATGCTTACCGCTGCCGTTGACCCCTGCGAATGGTTTCTCATGGAGCAGGCAAGTGAGTCCGTAATTAGGCGCTATTATTTTCATCAATTCCATTATCAGTTGGTTGTGATCCGTGGCAATATTTACGCTTTCATATATAGCGGCGAGTTCATGCTGTGCGGGCGCCACCTCATTATGCTTTGTCTTGCTGGCTATGCCGAGACGCCACAGGGTTTCATCCAATTCCTTCATATAAGCGGCTACTCTCGGCTTGATGGCGCCGAAATAGTGATCTTCGAGATCCTGCCCCTTAGGCGGCCTCGAACCGAAAAGCGTGCGTCCGCAGTAAATGAGATCCGGGCGCTTGTCGTACATTGTCTGATCTATAAGGAAGTATTCCTGCTCGGCGCCTACGTTTGCGAGCACATCGACATCGTCCTTCTCGCCGAACAATTTCAGCAGCCTGCGCCCTTCCTTGCTGATGGCCTGCATTGAGCGCAAGAGCGGGGTTTTTTTGTCGAGCGCCTCACCGCTGTATGAGCAGAACGCCGTCGGTATGCAAAGGACATTGCCCTTTATAAACGCGTATGACGTCGGATCCCATGCGGTATATCCCCTCGCTTCAAACGTAGCGCGTATGCCGCCTGTAGGGAAACTCGATGCATCCGGCTCACCTCTGACAAGCTCCTTCCCTGAGAATTCCATTATGACGCCGCCTCCGGGTTTCACGGATATAAACGCCTCATGTTTTTCGGCCGTTACTCCCGTCATAGGCTGGAACCAGTGGGTAAAGTGCGTGACACCCTTTTCGACCGCCCAGTTTTTCATCGCGCTGGCTACTACATTCGCCACGTTGATATCAAGCGGCGCCCGCGTGATCATAGTGCTTAGAAGCGACTTGTAGATATCCGCCGGCAGCCTATCCTTCATAACCGACTCATTAAACACAAGACTTCCAAAATCCGTATCCATACTGAACATCATAAATACCTCCTAAAATAAAAGACACTACGGACAGGAATCCGCAGCGCCTTTGCTACAATCTTTTATGAAATAAAGTATAACGTTTAATTCCTCCCACGTCAAGGGATTTTTACAATTATATCCTCGCCCTCATCCAACATGTAAATATGCGCCTCCGCCACCTTGACCCCGTGGATTCTTTCCAGCGCTTCGCTGTATATTTCAAGTTGATATCCATAGCGTTCCGCCGCGTAATCGACAAGGCTTTTCCCCGCTGTCCCGCTCTGCGCCGCAATCCTTCCGGTTTTATAGTCCAGAAGAATAAACGCATCTTCGCCGCGCTTTCCATATTCGATATTTTCTTTAAAAAAACAGTCTATGACGCCCTGTATCAAGACTTCTTCACCCTTTAGCCGTTTTTTAAGCACAAATGGCACTTCTTTTTTGAGCGAGCCCGACTCCACGGCGCGTCTGCATATATCAGACTTCAAAAATCTCACAAGCTTTGTCCGATCCACAGTCTGCACCTCCTCGTCCGTCAATATGCCATCCTCTGTCATATTCTTGAGCATCGTGTCAAAATATGATATTTCATCAATATTTTCCCTGGCCTTATGGAAGTCCATCAACTCCATCACTTTGTGGATTACACTGCCTTTCTCCGCTGCGCTCAGCTTACGGGCATCCTCCATAAACTTCGGTATTGCCGGCGCGTCCATCATCTCGTCGTCCGCTGCAAAGACGGTCTCCTTCACCACCTCGCTTACAGAGTATTTTGACTTTAGCGCCGTCGCTTCTTTATATGGATATTCGAACGAGAGACGCCGTTCAATCTCCGCGGCAAATGGTAAACCGGCATAAGCCTTCGCGTGCTCTCCCGTAAACAGTGTTCTAATCGCATCTCCTTGACGTCCTTCGTTTCTTTCACCGGACAAAGCCAAGTCGGCTCGGGAAATCCCCTTTACCACGATCTTTGTCTTATCAACGACAGGCATGAGCAACTGCATATACGACTTCCCGTCCGCCAAGATTTCACTGTCATGCAGCCTTTCGAGTCCCCCCTCCGCGCTGCCGAGCAGTATCAGCTTGTGCATGGCGCGCGTAAAGGCGACGTACAATACCCGTATCTCTTCCGACAGATCCTCCCTTGCCTTTTTTCGCTCTATGACACTCTGTATCAAGGTCTTTTTGTAAATCCCCGCCAAAGGCGCAACCCACCACAGACCGACGCCGATATCCTTGTGTATCTTGATCGGCGCTCCTCTTTCCGCCACAAAGCGCTTACCAAGCCCTGCCGCAATCACAATGGGGAACTCCAGCCCCTTACTCTTATGCACGGTCATCAGGCGGAGCACATCCTCGCTTTCGCCTATCAGCTTAACCTGTCCGACGCCGACGACCCGCTTCAGATGTTCCGCATAATTGATAAAGCCCCGCAATCCCCGCAGCTGCGTGTTCTGAAAATCCAGCGCCTTATCCGCCAGCGCGCGCAGATTCGCCTGACGCTGTAAACCCCCCGGCAAGGCGCCCGCGTAATTGTAATATCCGCTCTCTTTCATCAACATCCATATGAATTCATCAAGCGGCATATACGCCGCGCTTTCGCGCCAATCCTCAATTTGCTCAAGGAGTTTGCGACACTTCGCGGCGAGTTTATCACAGCCTCCGTCTGCGCCCTGTCGCCCGCACCCATTGGCGTCCCCGCTCACGGCGGGTTCACTGTCCGCTCCGCCGCTGCCGGCATATATAAATACCGCATCACAGTAAGATTTCGCCGGCGCCGCGAGTCTTATATCCATCAACTCGTCCGTTGTGAATCCGAAGATCGGCGAATACATCACACTGAGCAGCGCCACATCCCTGCGCCTATTATCGATCACCCGAAGCAGGTTCATAAAAGTCTCTATTTCAATAGTATCGAAATATCCTTCTCCCGTGCTTACAAATGCGGGAAGGCCTCTATCTTCAAGAACCCTGCGGAATACGTCCGCCTGGGTTCTCGCGCTGCGTAATAGTATAACTATGTCCCGAAGGCGCACCTCACGCTCCCGCCCAAGTTTCACATCAAAAAAGACTCTGCGCCCTCCATCATCATCGTAAAGTTCCCGTCTGACGATATCAGCTGCGGCGAGCGCTTCAAGCTCCGTTTTTTTCATATCGGCTATCACACTATATCCATCGGATATATCGTTCGGTTCGGCATCTTCGCTCGCATTCGCTATGCCGGCGGTCTCGCCCAAGGCGGCGTCCTGCGCCCCCGAAGCGGCAGCGGCTCCCGCGCTCGCCACAGAGTCGCCGGCAGCGGCTCGGCTATCGTCCACGATATAGAATTCCGCCGCGCGGCTATAGCGTTCTTCATCGTCTATCTCAAGCCCTTGCTTGAGCGCTGCGTTTTCATCATAAGAAATCCCCGCTTCGGCATCCGTCATCAAGCTGCTGAATACGCTGTTCACAGCTTCTATAACCGAAGCCTCGCTCCTGTAGTTGAGGTTCAGATCTATCCTCTCGCAGTCAGGGAGATCGCCGTCACCGAACAGCCTATACTTTTCGGCAAACAATTCAGGCTCCGCCAGCCTGAATTTATAAATACTCTGCTTTACATCGCCGACCATGAAAATATTATTTCCCTTGTTTATTTTTCCTATCAGCGTTTCCTGCATTATATTATTGTCTTGATATTCATCAATGAAGATATATTTAAACCTTTGAATATACTCTTCAGCGGCTTCCTCATCGCAGAGTATACGCAGAGCGTAATGTTCTATATCGGCAAAGTCCATAAGCCCCTTCTCGATCTTCTTCCGTGCAAAGACCTCATGAAAATCCAATATAAGCTCGTAAAGATACTCCGCGTGCTCAGCCGTGGCGTTTATATCGGCGATATATTCCGCCAGCGGTCTTTTAGCGTATAGGCTTTGTATGCCGGCGGTCATTATCTTCTTTGCCCTGTCCCTGGCGGCGCTCACCCTATCCTCTATGAGTCTATACGGCGCCTTATCCTCTTCCTTCCTGACCGCAAAGCGCTTGAATTTGAAGGCGTTTATCTTATCGATCAACATCTCCGCGCTGTCAGAGTCTACACTCTCCAGCAGGGCGTCCACCCCCGCGATATCTCCTTCTATATATTTAATATATGCATAGGCGCCGCCCTTCATAAGTATATCTGCGGCAAAACCGAGAAGTTCGCGGATCCGCATGAGCGCCGCGCCTATATCCTTTTTCATCTCATCGCCTATGCCGCTTTTCAGGATTTCATCCCCCGGCTTAGACAACAAGGCCGTCTTTTCCCTCAGCCAGTCGAAGGCATCGGGTCTGACCCTCACTGCGTCATACACATTGAAAATCATCGACTCTTTAACGCCGTCTTCATTCTTTCCGCCTGAATAATGATCAAGGAAATCGGCAAAGCGTTCATAATCCTCGTCCAGCCTGCGTGCAAACAATTCATCCGCCGCTTCACCCCGCAGCAATGAGCGTTGAGCATCGTCGCATATTTTAAGTCCGGGAGGCAGATCCGCCTTGAAATAATAACGCTTAATAACATCCATCGCAAATGCGTGGAATGTGCTGATGGAGGCGCGGTATATGCCAGCCGCCTGCTCTCTTAAAAAGGCGGAATCGCGCTTCTCAAGTTCATCTGTCAATGAATTTACGATTTTATGACGCATTTCCGCTGCTGCGGCGTTTGTGAACGTTACGATGAGCATTGCAGATAAGGGGATGTTTTTTTCTATAAGCAGACGCTTGATACGTTCCACCAATACGGCGGTTTTCCCGGATCCCGCCGCCGCGGAGACGAGTATACTCGCGCTTTCAGACTCTATTGCCCTTCTTTGAGCTTCATTCCATTGCATCTTATCCCGCTTCCTCCCCGAGCAACTCTACTTCAGAATTTAAATAGAAACCTTAAGCAAGTCTGAGCTTCTCTAGTATAGACAATACCCTATCCCCCTTAGGCAGCCGCTTGATCTCGTGCGGCTGTATCGCCTTGGTTTTAAGTATCATCAATACGTATACGACAGCGCCCGCGCAGATTGCGGGAAGCGCTGAGAGATTCAATGACAGCGCCATGCTGCATATGAAATATACCGCCACTACTGCCAGACTCATCACGATTCCCGAAATCAGCGGTTTCATCACGGCCAAGCCGACATCAAACTTAACGCCCGTAATGCGCTTTACAAACATCACATTCATAAAGCATATCACCGCATAACCCACAGTGCTGCCTATGGTCGCGCCGTTGATATTCAACGCTGTAATGCCGGTAAGCCCATACGTTAACACTGTCTTGACGGCCACTCCCACCAGCAGCGACAAGACAGGCAAACCCGCCCGGCTCATCCCCTGTAATATGCCTACCATGGTCTGTGCTACGCACAGGAATATCACACCCGCAGCCAGTATCATGAGGCACATTGCGGCGCTCCCGGCCTCTTCCCTGAAAGCCGGGTATATCAGACGCATTATAGGCTCCGCCAGCACGATCAGCCCGAAACTGCAAGGCGTACCCACTATCATCGCGGTACGCAGACCCATACTTATATTTTCATTGATAAAAAGCTTGTCATTTGTGCTTCCGGCAGCGGCTACCGCCGGGATCATGCTCAACGCAATGCTGAGAGCAAGCGCCATAGGGAGGTTGATTATCGGCGCCGCGAATCCGGCCATAAGCCCATAAAGACCTTCAGCCTCACTTGCCGCGAAACCCGAATCGATCAGTCTGACGCGGCACAGCGCCATGTCCGCGAGATTCATTATCGGTAATATAGAAATCCCTACCGTGGTGGGGATCGTCAGCGTTACCAGCTCTGTGAATATGCCGCCGGCTCTTTCCCTATGCTTCTTTCGCCCCTTCTCTCTGTGTCGTTGCCTTCCCGCGTTTCTCACGTTTTCAAGAATAGATTTACGTTTCTTGAAATAAACCGCCGCCAACATGATCACTCCCGCCACCGGCCCTATACTTGCGCCCACACACGCGCCCGCGGACGCGGCTTCCTGGCTCGACGGCATTAGTAATACCGCCAGCCCCAGTCCGATCGCAACCCTCACCGCCTGTTCCGTGAGCTGAGACAGCGCTGTGGGACGCATCTCCTGCATACCTTGAAAATATCCCCGAAACACCGACATTATCGGTACAAATAAGAGCGCCGGGGCTATTGCCAGAAGGGAATAGTAAGAACCTTCACTTTTAACGGCAGTAGAGATCGGTCCGGCCAGAGCCGCTATGCCGGCTGCGGCGAACACCCCGAAGATCAGCATTACTATAAACGCAAGCTTGAAGACACGATGCGCGTCGTCGTAGTCGCCTGTGGCGATCCGCTCGGAGGTCATCTTTGAAATAGCCGCCGGCGCGCCGTTCGTCGAAAACACCAACAAGAAAATATATACGGGATAGGCGGTCTGGAAATAGCCCATACCAACCTCGCCTATTATATTCGCCAGCGGGATGCGAAAGATCGCTCCCATCACTTGCACTAAAAGCCCGGCTGCGCCAAGTATTGCCGCGCCGGTTAAAAATGATTTTTTACTCATTCTGCCCTTTCATTATCAGAAACCATATCAATAAAGATATGTGACTTACGGACAGATAATATTATATCATAAGTGCGATGTGAATTGAGAGCAAACCGTGAACAATTCTATGAAAAAAACTCCTGCCGCAAGGGCGGTGAGGCGGGCGGCATCAACCTCGCCGCCAATGCCGCCGTTACCGGAACCGACAGGATAAGCCCTATGCTTCCCGAAAGCCCGCACAGGATTTCCACCGCCAGGCTGCTCAGGTTTATCAATCTGATGTAGGGCATTTGGTACATAAATATTATCAGTACGGTGTTTATACTGCTTCCTGTAAACGCCAGAATCAGCGTGTTGGCCATGGTTCCCATTACATCGCGTCCTACATTGAGACCGGAGCGCAGGAGAGCTGCCGCCGAAAAGTCCGGTTCAAGCTCGCGCACCTCCGCCATTGCCGAGGCTATGGAAATCGACGTGTCCATGACTGCGCCGGATGAGGCTATGATGATCCCGGCGAACAGGATGTCGTGCAGTTTCAGCCCTGTTCTTTGCGCTATGAATATGAGGTGTTCCGCCTCTGCCGTGGTATAAGTCGACACGTGGGTGAGCGCCCCGATCGCCAAGGCTATGCCTCCCGCCAAGAAGGTGCATATGATGCAGCCTGACGCGGCGGCGATCGTTTTTCTGCTCCATCCGTTAAGCGAGGCCATTGTCACTACCGTGGAGAGTACGACCGTCACAACTGCGGCTATTACCGGTTCAACGCCCCTGAGCAGCATAGGTACGAACATAAATATTACTATTACCAAGGTAAACGCTAGGGCGAGGAAGGCTTTGACACCTTTGACACCCCCGAAAACCGCAAGTGTCGCCACGAAAATCAGTCCGAGCACATATAGGAAATTCTCGCGGCTGTAATCCATTACCAATCCGCTTACAAAACCGTCATAGCTTGAAACGACCATCTTGGTTCCCACTTCGGCGGACTTATTGTCGAGCCGCGTTACGAAATTGTTCGCTATGAAGAGCTTGCCCTTGCTCTCACCTGTCAGAACGCGCAATTCCAATTCCTGAACCCCGATATTTATCTCAGGGAAGTCCGGATCCGGCGCCAGACTGTCGTTCAATATCTTTGTGACCTCCGCCTTCTCGTATCTATTGCCTGTCTGGATGTCTGCGGGCGCGGGGTATTCCAATGTGCTGTTGAATAGGATCAGAAACACAGTGAATAGGAGGGCGAGGGCGCCCCACATGATGTGCGGCGCCCTTCTCTTGATGTTGTTAATGCTTAAATGAGTTTTCATCGCGCCTCTACCCTCTGATAAGTACAGCTATCATTATGTAGTCCGCGGTGTTTACCACTCCGTCGTTGTTCATGTCGAATCTGACAAGACTTGCGGGGTCGGTTGACTGGTAGTGACCAAGGGCTATCGAAAGATCCGCCAGCGTGTAACGTCCGTCATTGTTTGCGTCTCCGGGCGCGGCCATTTCGATTATATCGGTCTTTGTTTCGCCGCCGCTTATGTCGGCGTTAATATCGGTCGCTCCTACTATCGCGCCGTTTTCGTCGAACTCCGCGTTTACGGTATTTGCGCGGCTTATGGTCACTGCGGTTTGTCCGATTTTAGCGCCGCTTTTGACCTTGAACACAAAGGCCGCGATGTCGCGTCCGCTGCCGTCGTCTGAGATTACGGAACTCAATCCTGTGATAATTCTGACGGCGCCTGCTTTTTCATCGACTTCGCTCACTATAGCCGTTTCGGGAATGCTTTCAGCCCTCACGAATTCAAGCGCATTGCTGTCATACTTGATCTCCGTGTCGAATGCATTGGCATTTTCAATGCCGGAATATGAGACGACATATTTGATCTCAGCGCCGCTCTTTGCATTGACGCTCGACGGTCCGCTTATCGAAGCGGCTGCGGCGCCGGTCGTTTGTGCTTTAAGCACAGTGAGACTGTCGTACAGATATTTCTCTGTGGTGATCGTGTCGGTAGCCTCATCGTATTTAAACATATAGCAATTGATCAATACTTTATCAACGCTTACATTCAACTCGACTATTACCTGTTCCCTCTTCACGTCGCTGGCAATGCCGTTGTCGTTATGCGCCGGATTGGCTGAATCCACATCGAGGAAGGCGTATCCCGGTATAAGAGGATCTCCGGGGCTTATCGTATAGTTCTTGAGCGAATACCATTTGAGTCCGCCCGCGTGTCCGCCTATCATGTAGAGCGGGACATTCTCCGGATCGACTACTGTACTGCCCTTGGGCGCGTCTACTCCTTTCGTGCCGTCTTCCGCGACAAAACCTCTGGAATAGACGTGATCGTGTCCCTGTAACACGAAGTCCACATCAAGCTGAGCGAAGATCGGACACCAATAAGTTCTGGCCTCTATTACGTCGGAATCTGTTATGTGTGACGCCCCTGTGTAAAGCGACTTATGGAATCCGACGGCGACCCACTGCCCCCTTGCCTTTGCCTCATTGACTGCATCGGTAAGGAATGTCTTCTGTTCCGCACGGGCGGAAGCGCTGCTTCTCGCAGACTCCAGATTCAACATTATGAAGGTTGCGGGGCCGTAGTCGAATGAATATACCACGCTTCCCTGCTGCGCAGGGGCATTGATGTGGCGGTTAAACGTGCTATTGTCATGATTTCCCTGTATTGCCGCTATAAGGAAGTTGCCAAACATCTCCCTTCCGCCTGTGGGATAGGCGCCCGCGTTTCTGAACATGCCTTCCCATTGATCCTCTGCTGTAGCCGTATCGGTGATATCGCCGGCCAGGTACACGAAGTCCGGGTTCATCTTGGCGACTTCGTCAAGGGTGGCGCCGAGAGCTTTGGCGTTATCCGCATTGGCGACCTGGGTGTCCGCAAGGTATACGAACTTGAAGCTGTCTTTATTGCCCTGCGCGGGCGCCGTCTTGAATTTTCCTTCGAATGTGTTCGGCGCTGCGCCTATTATATAGTTGTAAGTGGTCGCCGGCGACAGTCCTGTCACCGCGATCTTGTGGAAATATTTGTTCGCCGCGCCTACGGAGTTTTCTCCCGTAAATGTGAATGTATTCACGCCGTCGGTAAGTGTCACTGTCGATTCAGCCTGCCCTATGGTGGTATATGTAAAATTCACTTCTGTCGCCGCGTCTCCGCCTACATGAACGTTTACCTGCTCCGGCGATGTATCGTCGTCCGCCGCCAAGGCCGCCGCCGAGACTTCGTAGACCGCTGTCAGCGTCATTGCCCAGGATTCGGCTGCATTGCCTACATTGCTGCCGGCGGTGGATGCGGCGCTGTCGGCGGTGGATGCGGCGCTGTCGGTTGCGTAACCGTTGGCAGCGTCATTGCCTACATTGCTGTCGTCGGCGCCGTCATTGCCTACATTGCTGTCGTAGGCGCCGTTCAGGACGATCACTATATTGTTTTCGCCGCTTATCAAGTATTGTCTGGCGGCGGTCAGATCGACCTCTCTCGTTATTACTTTCCCGCCTGCGGAATCGGCAGCGTCTACTGCGGCTTTAGCGTCTTCTGCCGCTGCATCTCCTCCGAAGTGATCTATCTCATGTCCGTTGAGATACATCGTATAGCCGGCCTCGAATGACATGTGCGCATTCAGGCCGGAAATGTCCGCGATGTCCTGCACCGTGAAACTGCTGCTTAAATAGCCGGCGTCCGCGCCTTCATACGCCCATTCCGCATCGGCGCCTATAAGCGTTACCGGCTCGCCTGTCTCCGCCGACGCTGTGATCGCACCCAATCCCTGTGCCGCGAAAAGCACAGTCATGGCCGCTATCAACACAAGCGCTAAGATCCTCTTTTCCAGTGTAACTCCTTTGATTGCCATAATAACCTCCATTTTCAATTGCGTCATAATAGATTTGTTTGCGGTTCTTGTCACAGTCTTGTTGATCATGACGCTGCATCAGAACGACTGCGCTTTTTTATGATCAAATATCCGAGCAACAGATTGCCCATGAGGCTCACGACTAGGAGAGCCGCCAACAAAAGGAGGCTTCCTCCGGCGTCCCTCTTAGCGTCCTCGCTCTGAATATCTGTTTTAGGTGTTTCCGGTTCATCTATTGTTCTGAGATCCGTTTCATCTGAATCGGCATCCGGGGCGGCGGCATCATTATCGGCAAGGCCTCCGTCCGCGCCCTCTGCGGTTCTCGAATCTCCCCCGCTTGAATAAGTTCTCCCTTGGTCATTTCCGCCTGTCGGCACGTCCGCAAGCGGCGTCCCGCTGCCGCCTATCGCTTCCTGCGAACCCTCATCCGCTGTTTCAGACGCCGAAGCAGTTCTGCTGATCGAAATATTCCTCTTTATATTGTTGTCGGATGTATGGACATTTCTGCCGTCCACCGTGTACACGCTCACATTCTCTATGGATACGAAACTGGCCTCTATCACGCTGTATTCAAGCGTCACATCCGCCGTCACTGTTCCCGAATACGCATTTTGATCCGAGAAAAAACTGAACCATGTAAAACCGCGCGCCTCCGTGGGTCCCGCAGACGAGCCGTTATCACTGTATTTTACGGATTTTACACTGACGCCCTCGCCGCAGGCCAGTGAAAACTCCGCTCCGGCATAAGGCGCCGGCTGCCTCACATCAATGCTGAGAGAAAATTCGTTTTCTCCTTCTTCCAGCACAATTTCGGATACACTGCCTATATCCGCAGCGAAAGCCGCTTGTTCCGCTGCAAGTCCCGGAATCCACATCACAGCCAATGCGATTAGTATTATGATCCTCTTTTTCAATGTTCATCACCTCTTTCATCGATCATCAAACACATTTTACACGCAAGCCATGTATCCCTTCCATCGTGATCCGGAAAAGTCTGTGTTAAATATCCGTAAAACCCGATGGCAAGGACATGGAACGCCGCAAGCGGCGGAGTATTATACCCTAAGAGAATAAAAAACTCCATGCAGCGCTTGATTTTCAAGCTCTGCATGGAGTTGGTGGCGAGGCTTTGCAACAAAGCCCAGCGCGAAAAAGACCGTCCGGGGGCGTGATGAGGGTTTCCGGGGCTTGCCTTTAGTATATAAAAACAGCTGTCTCGCCGTTTTGAAACCTCTTGCATGTTGTTCTGATATCACAAAGAACACAATTTCTTGACAACTTATCGGCTCTGTAAATGATGTCCGCCAGAGGCGAAGTTGTACCTCCGACCCGGTTTCTATGGTTTTCAATGGCAGATGTTATTTCTTTGCGCTCCGCTTCCGTAAAGCTGTGTTTAGTGAGAATTCCTTCGGCAAGCTCCCTGCTCGCTATTGCGTGGTCTATTCCGTTTTCGTATTCCATAAACCGGCCTATATCGTGAAGCAGCCCTGCGGCGTATATGATCTCCTTTTCTATATCAAGGTTTTCTTCCAACGATATAATATGGGCGATTCTCGAAACACCAATGAAATGCTCCATATCATGACAGCAGTAGATCCTGTCATTCTCCGCTGTCAAAATCCGTTGCAGATAGTCCAAATACTCAGGATCATTTAAGATGTCATTAATTCTTTTCATTTTCATATTTTTTTGTTAATTTTTTCTCCGCTAAGATTCGCCATGATGTCTTTTATATGTTGGCCGGAAATGACAAGTTCCGGTGATATTTCATAAAGCGGCGTCATGACAAAAGCCCTCTGCAGCATCCTCGGATGTGGGATTACGAGTTCTTCCGCCTCGATCCTCTCATCATTATATAAAAGTATATCAACGTCAATGATCCTGGGGCCGTTTACGATGGTCTTGATCCGTTTCATCTCCCTTTCTACGCCCTGTGTGACACAAAGGAGACTCAGCGGTGGCAAATCGGTCTCCGCTTCTATGACCATATTCAAAAACCACGGCTGATCTTTAAAGCCAACAGGTTCTGTTTCATAAAGGGACGAACTTTTGAGAATCTTGATCCTCTCTGAAAGTAAACAGAGCGCCCGATCGAGATTAGCCTCCATATCGCCCATGTTTGTTCCTAGTCCCAGATATATTGTATTCAAAATACATCCCCCCGACTGTTTTAAGCGGCCGACACAGTTATAGACGCCCTTCTTCAGGGGACTCCTATATGCGATGTTCAAACCGGTCTTGTCCTTTCTATTTCTACTCCAAAATAATCGAAGATCCCGTGAACTGGCGCCTCGGGTTTTTTAACCCTTATTCGTATCTTCATCACCTGCGGATTGGATGAAAAGATCGCGCCGCACAGTCTTTCCGCCAAGCCCTCAATGAGCTTGAACCGTTCGCCTGTAACTATCTTTTTTATCGTTTCATATACGGCGCCATAGTCCGCGGAGAAGTTTAAATCATCCGTCTCTCCGGCTTCCTTCAATGAAAGATAGAGATAAGCGTCAATAAAAAACTTTTGTCCCAGGGTTTTTTCTTCATGCAAAACGCCATGGTAGCCGTAAAATGCCATATTCTCCATTATGATCTTATCCATATTGCCTCCTCACACTTGCCCCCTCACACTTGCTTCCTCACACTTGCCTCCTCACAATCGCGTCCTCACACTTGCTTCCTTACAATCGCCGCCTCACAATCGCGTCCTCACAATCGCGTCCGCAACCCTGGCAGCCCGGACGTTTGCAAGAACATTATGCACTCTCACAATATCCATCCCCTGAGAAATACCCAAGACGGTCGTGGCTATTGTCCCTTCATCCCTGTCTTTCGGGGGAAGTTCCAATACTTTTCCGATCATGGATTTCCTTGAAGCGCCGAGCAGCACAGGATAACCGAGTGATTTAATCTCCCTAAGCCGCCCCATTACGATCAGATTTTGCTCGGCCGTTTTCCCGAATCCCAATCCCGGATCCAGAATGATCCGCTCGTCTAAAACGCCCGCTTCCTTCGCAATCCTCACGGATTCCATGAGAAACCGTTTGATTTCTTCGATTATATCACCCCCATATTCAGTACCGTTTTGATTGTGCATCAAAACGGCAGGGACGCCGTATTTTGCCGCCACAGCCGCCATCTCTCCGTCACCCTGAAATCCCCAAATGTCGTTGATTATGTGGATTCCGTTTTTTATCGCTTCCTCCGCCACCTCAGCCCTTATAGTATCCAGTGACAGTATCGCGTCTGTTTCCCGGCTGAGCCTTTTGACTACCGGCATCACCCTCTTGAGTTCTTCTTCAGCACTTATTCTTATGTGCCCCGGTCTTGAGGACTCACCGCCTATGTCTATAATGTCCGCACCGTCCCTCAGCATTTCCATCGCGTGTTCAACGGCTTTATCTTCCGAAATAAAATCTCCCCCGTCTGAAAACGAGTCGGGTGTGAGATTTAAAATCCCCATAATCAGGGTTTTTTCTCCGAATACCATATTTTTTTTATCCATGCGCCCTCCCGCTAATTATTGATCATCGACATGACCTCAGCCCGCGACTTCGGATCTGTTTTAAACACCCCTCTGACCACTGACGTTACCGTCTTCGAGCCGGGTTTTTTTACACCTCGCATGGTCATACACATGTGTTCTGCTTCGATCACAACGATTACCCCGTATGGGTCGAGCTTATGCATGATCGCGTCGGCGATCGTTGCCGTAATCCTCTCCTGAAGCTGCGGTCTTTTCGCAACTGTCTCCACCACCCTTGCGAGTTTGCTTAAACCTGTAAGCTTGCCGTTACGGGGGAGATACGCTACGTGTGCCTTGCCGAAAAATGGCGCGAAATGATGCTCGCACATTGAATAGAATGGTATATCCTTTACCAAAACAAGCTCTTCGTACCTTTCATCCTGAAAAAATATTTCGAGATCCTTTTCCGGATCCTCTCCAAGCCCCGAGAATATTTCTTCATACATTCTTGACACCCGCTTGGGCGTGTCTACAAGACCTTCCCGTTCCGGGTCTTCTCCAATAGCGCAAAGTATTTCTCTGACAGCTCTCTCTATTCTTTCCTTATCCATGAACACCCTCCTATGTCAACCGCTCGCAGGCCTCCACGACGTGACTCAGCAATATGGCCGTTGTTACGGCGCCCAGCCCCCCTACCGCCGGGGTGATCGCTTTCACTTGTCCGAACACATTTTCGTAATCCACATCCCCGCAGATTTTCCCATCGCCCGCGTCATTGATTCCCACATCGATCACAATTGAATCGGGATTGAAGTATTCTTCACCCATGAATTTTGCCTTGCCTATGGCCGCCACTACAATATCCGCGTTTCCGGTCACTGCCGCCATGTCTTCTGTCTTTGAATGACATATCGTTACCGTCGCATTCTCGTTCAGCAAGAGCATTGCCAAGGGCTTACCCACTACCATGCTTCTCCCAGCGATGGCGATATTCGCGCCCGCTAAGGGAATCTCATAGCCCTTCAGCGTCTCCACCACTGCTTTAGGCGTGCACGGGGCAAATCCGGATGTCTTGCCCTCAAAAACTTTTTCAAGGTTGAGAGGCGACATACAGTCGATATCCTTTTCAGGAGCGATTGCCTTGGAGATCAAATCCTGATCCAGATGGGCAGGCAGCGGTCTAAAGAGCATGATCCCATGCACGCTGCTATCCTTATTGGCGCTTTCAATAACGCGTATTAATTCATTTGTACTGATGTCTTGAGTCAATTCATCCACTCTGCTATTGATCCCTAAAGCGCCGCAGCTTCTGAGAATCCCACGCTCATATGCGATGTCGTCCTCCCGTTCGCCCACTCGCAGAATGAGAACAGACGGCGTTACGCCACGCCTTCCCAGCGTTTCGATTCGCGCTTTCAGCTCTGCTCTCAGGCTCTCTACAATCTTCTTTCCTTCCAGTCTTACTCCCATTTTTCACCTTCTATTACTGCTATTTCCATCTTATCGCCGTTTCTACCTTATGACAAGCCCGTGATCTTGCCGTCGTCATTGATATCCATTCCATTGGCCGCGGGTACTTTCGGAAGACCCGGCATGGTCATGATATCGCCCGTTATGGCCACGATAAAGCCTGCGCCCGCAGATACTCTTAGCTCTCGTACTGTAATTTTAAAGCCTGTAGGCGCTCCCGTAAGTTTCGCGTCGTCCGAGAATGAATACTGTGTCTTAGCCATGCATATCGGCATTTTATCCAAGCCCAGTTTAACAATGTCCGCGATTTGCTTTTTCGCGTCTGCTGTGAATTCAACGCCGTCAGCGCGGTAAATCTCCCTTGCGATAGTATTTATTTTATCCTCTATGGCGTTTTCAGGATCGTAAAGCGGCGTGTAGTCCGAGCTTCCGGTTTCGCAGATTTCTACGAGTTTCTTCGCCAGTCCGATTCCGCCCGCTCCGCCTTTTGTGAATACTTCTGAGAGGATCGCATCGACGCCCTTGTCCGCGCATCTTGCCTGCAGCAGTTCGAGTTCTTTTTCCGTATCCGTCGGGAATTTATTGATCGCAACTACAGTAGGCACGCCGAATTTCGCCAGATTTTCAATGTGGCGCTCCAGATTTGCAAATCCTGCCTCAAGCGCTGTCGTATCCTCGTTATGCAGTTCGTTTTTTGGCATCCCACCGTGCATCTTCAGCGCCCTCACAGTCGCTACGATCACTGCCGCGTCGGGCTTCAGCCCTGCGAAACGGCACTTTATGTCAAAGAATTTCTCTGCCCCGAGATCCGCCCCGAAACCCGCCTCGGTGACGACATAGTCCGCGAGTTTTAACGCGAGCTTTGTCGCCATGACGGAATTGCAGCCGTGGGCGATGTTCGCAAAGGGACCTCCATGTATGATGGCAGGCGTATTTTCGAGTGTCTGTACCAGATTGGGCATGATCGCGTCTTTAAGAAGCAGTGCCATGGCGCCGGTCGCTTCCAGTTCGCCCGCGCTTACCGCGCCGCCGTAGATGTTATAGGCGACCACCATTTTCGACAGCCGTTCTTTAAGATCCGACAAGCTCTCGGCAAGGCATAGGATCGCCATGATTTCCGACGCCACGGTGATGTCAAAGCCTGTCTGCCTGGTGACGCCGTCCCCCTTGCCGCCCAGTCCAACGATAACGCTCCGCAGAACCCTGTCATTCATATCCAGCGCCCTTCTCCATACGATCTTCTTGGGGTCGATGTTCAAGGCGTTCCCTTGATGCAGATGATTATCCAGCAATGCCGCCAGCAGGTTGTGCGCGGAGGTGATCGCGTGAAAATCTCCGGTGAAATGCAGGTTGATATCATCCATAGGAAGCACCTGCGCGTATCCGCCCCCGGCGGCGCCGCCCTTTACTCCGAAACATGGTCCAAGCGACGGCTCGCGTAGGGTGGTAATCGCTTTTTTCCCGATCTTGTTAAGCGCCATAGAAAGACCGACGTTCGTCGTCGTCTTTCCCTCCCCTGCAGGCGTAGGATTTATGGCAGTAACGAGTATCAGCTTGGCGCCGGTCTTACCCTCCAGCCTTTTCATCACATTCAATGACACCTTGGCCTTGTATTTCCCATAGAGTTCCAGTTCATCGTCCCGAATCCCCAAACCCTTAGCTAGATCCATAATAGGAAGCATCTTCGCCTCCTGTGCAATTTGTACATCCGTCTTCACAGTTTTTCATCTCCTCCATATATTGGGGGATTTCTATACGCTGTCCGTCCAATTATTTAAATTGAGAATAGTATAAAACCCCTTATCATTGCCTATTAATTATATCCCACAATGCCGATAAATCCAATATAATATTGCCAGATCGATGTTTTTGGCGTATACTTTAAGCGAAAGGCCAAGCGGCGGCTTACGGGAACTTATAATACTGAGTTCGGTTCAAAGCGGCATGGGCTTCGGCTTGTCAGCATAGGTTTAAATCAATACATTTCTGCGAAAGGATGATTTTTACATGATTTCCAAAAAAATGATCGCGCTTGTAGAGGGCAGCGGCGCCATCCGCGCGATGTTTGAAGAGGGTAACAGATTGGCCGCATTGTACGGCCGCGAGAATGTTTTCGACTTCAGCCTGGGGAATCCTAATTTCCCTGCGCCCGAGGCGGTTAAACAGGCGATCTCGGATATAATAAACAATGAAGACCCCGTGACGGTTCACGGTTACATGAGCAACGCGGGTTACGCGGATGTGCGCGAGAGCATCGCAGCATCGCTGAACAGCCGCTTCGGAACCTCATTCGGGCTGAACAACATCATCATGTCCGTCGGCGCGGCCGGCGGTCTCAACGTAGTTTTGAAAACCCTGCTGAATCCCGGGGACGAGGTGATCGTCTTCGCGCCGTACTTTGTCGAATACGGCAATTATGTCGGCACATTTGACGGCAAGCTCGTCGTCGTGCCGCCTGACACTAGTGATTTTCTGCCTAAGCCGGAAGCGCTTGAAGCAGCAATAAGCCCCAGAACTAAGGTGATCATCCTTAATTCACCCAACAATCCCACGGGCGTCGTATACTCCGCCGAAACCATAAGGCGGATAGCGGAAGTCCTTGAAAAAGGGCAGCAGACGCACGGCACGAGCATTTATATCATTTCAGATGAGCCGTATCGTGAACTCGCCTATGACGGCGTCGACGTCCCTTATCTCACCGGCTTTTATGAAAATACCATCGTCTGTTATTCTTGGTCGAAATCACTTTCCCTGCCCGGCGAACGTATCGGCTATATAGTCATACCTGACGCCGCCTATGAATATCAGCTGCTTTTCGACGCCGCTTGTATCGCTACGCGGATGCTGGGTTTTGTCAACGCCCCTTCATTGATGCAGCGCGCCGCCGCCAAATGTCTCGACGCTAAAACGGACATCCAGTCCTACGATCGAAACAGAAAGCGGCTGTATGGCTGGCTCACGGACTGCGGCTTTGAGTGCGTCTTCCCTCAGGGAGCGTTTTATCTGTGGATGAAGAGTCCCGTACCTGAGCCGGAGTTTATAGAAGCGGCGAAGAGGCATAATATTCTCTTAGTCCCCGGCGGCGCATTCGGATGTCCCGGATATGTGCGCCTCGCTTATTGCGTTTCTCCCGATACTATAGAGCATTCATTGCCGGCATTTAAAAAGCTTGCTGCGGAATACCCAAAAATCGATCATAGTTGACCATAATTGATCACTATAGTCTTACATAGTACTAAATGGCACAGGTTCTTTTAGCACAAGCGGTGATACCGGATATTCATCTTGGACAAGCTACGGCGCCGGACTTGAGTCCGCTAAATATAGTAAGAAGGTATTGTTTCCGTTCTGTGAGTGGATGCAATACCTTTTATAATTCTGTTTCCCATCGTTCCAAAACGATCCACCCGTCTCCATTCCAATAGATGATTTGACTATCTCGACCGGCTATGTTGCCTCGGTAGGATCCATCGCCGGACGAACGGAGGATAATACTGCAAATGCGCATAAAACAGTTTACCAAATTGGCTTTCTTTGCTCAAGAAAAAGTAGGCCAATAAACACGTATAAAAATACAAGACGAATCCTTGCCTAGCCCCACACTTAGGAACTGTGAAATAATAACATGCACAGATTGCGTAGGATTTTTTTCGCCGGGCGAGGCGGCGGGTTCCGTTGATACTCGGCAGTATCAACGGGTTCCGGCTACGAAGCCCGACGG
>JAISED010000034.1 GCA_031264295.1 Eubacteriales Family XIII. Incertae Sedis bacterium
CCGTCGGGCTTCGTAGCCGGAACCCGTTGATACTGCCGAGTATCAACGGAACCCGCCGCCTCGCCCGGCGAAAAAAATCCTACGCAATCTGTGCATGTTATTATTTCACAGTTCCTAAGAATAATATAATTTGTATACCTTATATACAGCTCCGCCAACATAATAAGGGCATTGTGTAGCCGCATGGCTATAAAGACCCGCAGAACCCCATTTTGACGTGCATATTACAGTATTGTTAATTACGCTTCCTGAACCATAAGATGTAATGATTGCCGTATGTTCAAAAGAGCTTAATGGGTAATACAACCTTTGCTTACAGCAGTTGGATAACTCCCAACATGAACATAACTCCCATCTGTAAAATAGCTGGACGGATGTGGTATCCAATAAATATTAGATGCCAGCGTACTGTACAGGGCATAAGAATGACAATTGTAATTTGTAGTTGGATTTCTCAGCCTTTGGGCGTTGGGGTAGCTCGCAGCTACTTCAGCGTTTATTTGGTTTATTTCCGAAGAACCGTATTCTTCGCCGTATACAACTGCTGAAACTTGGCTACCTTTAGGGGTAGTTACATAGCTAGCTGCAGCCATGATCTCCTGATCAATACCCGAACCAGAATCAATAAAATGCTTATCCATGCCCATGTTAGTGGACTGTACCATCATTTCTGCGATTTCTTCCTGCTCTTCTTCAGATAACTGCTCAAACACGACTGTTGCAGATAGCATGGCATCCAGTGCCATCAGCTTAAACTCCGCCCGCCCGCCGCGCTGCATTGACAAAGAACCATACCGATTGATGATCGCTTGACCAATATCTTCGCGGTTCAAGAGTTCGTCCAACCCGTTAAACCTAGAACGAAGAACATTCACACCTTGCTCCAATGAATTGAACAGGAAAATATCGACCAACAGTGGGTAGTCAAGAACAGCGTTTAACAAGACCGCCGTATCCATTTCATCCAGCTCACTTTGCGCAATCTGCGTAGCGGCGAGCATCTGTGGATGATCCATGTTCGCCCATTCAGGTGATTCGTGCGTCGTTTGATATTCATAATCCTCCGCTAGCACAGGTGCGGCAAAAATACCAACGATAAAAATTACAAAAAATGAAATTAATACTTTTCTCATAACCATACCTCCTCACTTTCTATTTAGTTAGCCGGAATAAATTTATCTGCTAGACTAATTATAAATATATTCCCCCTCATAGTCAATCTCGATTTTTGTATATTGAGAAAAATCGAGTCAATAGTAAATTCCCTTTGAATTATTTCAGGCGGATTTCAGCTTGATCTCATAGCATAAATATGAACCTCCAATCCAACTTATAATTATCCTTCATCAGGTTACAACACTGTACGGATACCCCTGTTCGGCAAGAAACAGCTGCCTGTGCGCCGCAAATCCCTCTTCCACTGTATCAGACGTTACAAGGGTATAGAACCAAGCGCGGTTCTCTCCAGGTTTGGGGCGAAGTATGCGCCCGAGTCGTTGCGCTTCTTCCTGCCGTGAGCCAAATGTGCCGCTTATTTCTATAGCCACATTCGCGTCAGGCAAATCAATGGCATAATTTGCGACTTTGGAGACAATGATAACCGAAAATTCACCATCTCTGAACCGCTGATACAATTCGTCACGCTTTCCGCTTTTGGTTTTTCCCGTGATAATCGGCGCGTCCAGCATCTCCGCTATAAGCGTGAGTTGACTGATGTAAAGGCCAATAACCAGAATATGCCGCCCGGAATGCTCTTTCAGCAATCGCTGTAAAATCTGAAGCTTCCCCGGGTTCTCAGCAGCTATGCGGAATTTTTTGCGCTTATCGGCAACAGCATAGTCCATGCGCAGACTATCCGCAAGCGGTACACGCACCTCAAAGCACTCGGCTTTTGCAATATAGCCGCTCTTTTCAAGTACTTTCCAAGGCACTTCATACCGCTTCGGACCAATCAATGTAAATACATCGCTCTCCAGACCATCCTCGCGAATCAGCGTTGCCGTAAGCCCGAGCCGCCTTTTAGATTGGAGTTCCGCCGTCATACGAAACACCGGCGCAGGCAAAGTATGCACCTCGTCGTAAATAATCAAGCCCCACTCGCGACTGTTCATCAACTCACGGTGTCTTTCGGACGCGCCAAGGATTTGGTATGTTGAAATGGTGACGGGTTTAATTTCTTTTTTTTCGCCGCTGTATTCTCCGATTTGGTCTGCAGTGAGCGAAGTTTTGTCTGTTAGCTCGGCAATCCATTGCCTTACAGCGGTAATGGCGGTGGTGAGTATAAGGGTTTCCGTTTGCAGCTTTGTCATTGCCGCCATACCGACGATGGTCTTGCCCGCGCCGCACGGCAACACAATGACGCCGTGACCGCCGCGAGCTTCGCCATTTGCGTGAAACACTTCTGCTGCTTCCGATTGATACGGACGAAGAACAAACGGCTGCTCGGACAGAGCCATATTTCTCAGGCCGAACACGAGCGGCGAGGCTTCGCGATATCCGGCCAAATCCTCAGCGGGATACTCAGCAATGATCAGCGCCTGCTTAATATGTCCGCGATAGGCTGCATCCACCTCAAAAGTAAGATCGTCAAGTCTACTTGTGAGGTATTTGGCGACTGCCTTGGTGTTTTCAAGCTCGGCGGAAATATACTTATCATCGCAGCGAAGAATGAATCGTCCGTTTTCAATCAACAGCTTCACGCGACCATAGCGCTTGCCCCAGTCAAGTATACGACTGATCACAATCTGCGGTGGCTCATGTTTGGAGAAACATCGTAGTTCTTCTATAACCTGTTCCGTTGTAATCCCCGCCGCTGCCGCGTTCCACAGAGACAGCTGCGTCAGCTTGTAAGTGTGGATGTACTCAGGGCTTTTTACCATTTCGGCGAAGCCCGACAGCGCGTCGCGGGCATCCTCATATAATGGATGATCGGTTTCAAGCAGTACTGTCAAATCACTTTGAACTATGATGCATCCAGATTCTCTTGTTTTAAATGACATCTTTGCAAAACCTATTGTTTTTTTCAATCACTTTCTTGATTTTTTTCGTCGCACCGTCTTCAACCACAATAGCGGCGGAGATTTTTTCCTTAACTAGTTCACCCATACCCTTGTAACGAATCACTTCCGCAAGAAGCGCGTCGTCATCACATTCCAGTATTGTCACTTGCCTGAGTCTGATACGACCGACTTGTTTTTCCCAGTCGGCCAATGCGCTGACAACATTTTTTGGCGTCGGCTTGTCCGATGCAAGCAGATACTTGCGCAAATCGTCGATACTCTCGCCGCTGTCTGTAGCGCGAACCACCGTTTCAAAGTCGAGCCTGTAAATCGAGGCTTCGTCCGTTGAGGATACCTTTGTAAACAGCTTTTCAAAATAAAGCTCGTGTTTGAGCCTGTTCAAGCTGTCAGGGATAACGATCGTGTAATCCGGCAGCACCGTAAACCCGCCCGCAATTTTCGCATTTGGCATATCCGGCGCGGCATATGAATCGGTTAAGCCGAGCACATATGCGCCAAGCGGGTTGATTCTGAACGCGACAGGTATACGCCGTCCTCTGTCGGCATAAACGCTCCTGCCTTCGCCCCACACGATATCTATTATCCCGAGCGCCCCGAAAAATGACAAAATAATATTAATCAACAGATGCTCGTAATACTCCCATTTGACACTGTAATCATAGTAATTATTACCGGTCTCAACAACATACCTTTCTTCTTTTCTCGCGAATGTTTTTTTGGCTATACGCAAATACCGTTCAAACTCCCGAGTATCTACGGCCTGTCCGATCGGGCAGTATTTCATCTCTTCGGCAATGTTTTGCCGCGCATCGACAGGATTATGACCACGTTTTGATTTGATTCCCCTCATGATCGAAATTTCGTCAAAACTCTTGCTTTTCAGGTACGCTTCAAACAGTTTTTTTATCAACTGTCCGTGAGGCAAGCTTACTAACGAAAGCGTTTTTCTTCCGGGAGCGCACACCCCTTCCGCAGATACAAGCAGGCCGCCGGCGACGCAAAATACCGTCAGAGGAAGAGTCACCAACAAACCATCTGAGGTTCGCATATCCTCAGGTTCAAGGTTTATGTCCGTCGCGTATTCCTCATAACCGCAAAATTTCAGCAGTTTCATCGCAGCGGATTTGCTGATAATTCCGCTTTTTGTAACTGTCAGTTTATTTGAGTTGCAGAATCTTACAATATTCGCAAAATCAGTTGTCCTGTTTTCGCGCGTTGAAAACGTAAACTTGCCGGGAACCTCTGAATACACGCGTCTCATCTCACCGATGGTGTCGCACAATTCATTCTGAAATATCGAACTGACGTCACTTTTAGGGAAAAACAGCCACAACGCTGAATTCTTTCCGGCATACCTTGTTTTGAATCGTTCGAGTCCGTTATTCGTAGAGTAATAATAATAGAACCTCTCTGATTTTTCGGCAAGGCCAAACTCCACCGCAACTTCATCGGCGTAATCTACAGGCTCGGAACCCGAGCCCCAAATATGCAACGAAATTATTTTGCGTTCGGCAGCGGAGAGATCATTCCACAAAAGCTCAAACCTGTTTGGAGCGCAGTAGTACTCGCTCAATATTGAGACAACCTGTTCTTTTGCGGCGCTTTTTGCCGCGCTGTACACGTTGCCGCCTATGATATATGCGAGATGCCGAAGCGAACCGATTCGTCCTTTATCAGCAAGCGGCAACTCATACAATAAGTCCTCGACCTGTTCGGGTATCATGCTTTTCTCCTTTTATCAAACCGTTAATTGACTTTTTTAACCACCGGCATATCGCAGTTATGCAACACTCCACTGGACAGTGCAAAGCAAACAAGCCCCGCCGCAAGCTCCCATGCGGCGAGCGCCACAAGCGCCGCCGACTGACCCCATAAGCCGGCAAGCACGATCGCCAGTATGACGCCCGGCGCCATGATCAGCATGGTAGCGATATAATAGATCATGATCAACATGCCCGCGCTGATATCCGCTCCGGTGAAGCGCATAAAAAGATAATTGATCCCTGTCAGTACAAAAGAAAAAAGTGCGTAAACAAGTATATACGTCAAAATATCCAGGATATTCAGCCGCAAGATCATCCCTGAAACCCCGAATATCAGCACGCTTTCCGTCAACACCTTGATAACTATTTCCATATTATTCCATATAATCTTTTTGAATGAAGTCTCCGGGATCATATAGATATAATGCATATAAAGCTCTCTCAGACCTTGGCTGGTTCCTATAAGCATTATTTGCATCCACATAAGAATCATCATAACCATCGTAATGTCGCCAAGCAATACCGCAGCCGTAACAGCGCACACCATGATTATTACAGACGTCAAGCTTATGAATCCCAAACGACTTTTCCTGAAGACCTCCCTCATGTGTTTGCCGAATAAGGCCGCCGCTCCGAAATACGGTATGCCCGTCTTTGCGATCCGCGTAGCTTTACCCGCGCCAATCGCCGCAGCAGCGTTCATATTGCCGTCAGCCATGGCGCGTTTTCTCTCATAAGCCGTTTCCGTCGCCACCAGCACATCTTCATAATAATCCGGATTAGACAGCATTATGTACACCACGAGCGCCGCACCCAGCAGTAGGTTAGCTCCAAAGTAAATTGCTCCGGTTCCCACTGCCCCTGTCAGCAAAGCAGTAGCACCCGCCGCCGTCCAGCCTGCCACCGGAATAAAGGTCAGAAACGGAGAATTCACAAGCGTTTCAACAAGAGCCATCACATCCTGTGTCTGAGAAAAGCAAAAAACGGCATACAGAACCAGCGGTAAAAACAGCAAGGCGGTCAATAACTTGGCAATGCGCTTGCGCCGGGTTCTCCCATTTGTCAGGCTATAGATCATCAAAGATAGGATTGAAAACAGCGCCATACTCAGCATGAATCCCATCAGAACCAGCAGTACGCCGCCAAAACCGATGCCAAACGACGCCAGAGTGCTTGACTGAAATAATATGAAAAATCCTGCAAGAAAGGCCATCCTTATCATCTTGATGATGCCGTAGAGCAGGATCTTCCGCGGGTTAACAGGCGACACAAACAGCAGATTTACATCATTCATGTCGAAGATCGCGCGGCCTTCCGACGTCGCCGCGCTCACAGAATAACACAGGAATAATGTGATAAGCAGAAACAGAGCGCCGGTAAGCCAGAAGAAGGGCAAATAAGCGCCGCTGTAGGGTGAAAAAATCGATTCGTAGACCATGGCGAAGATTATCACAAATATCAGGATATACATAATCAGCTTTGACGGCTTTTTTAAGACCTCTTTAAAACCATTTTTAAAGCTTTTACGTATTATATATATGAGGGCGCTCATATCCGTCCGCCCCCATCGGTGATAGAGAAATATATATTCTCCAGTGATTCCTCTTCCGGTAATTCTTCATAACGGCAGAGGGCGGCGACCCGCCCGGCGTTTAAGATATATGTGGCGTCCCAATCGTCCTCAATGCTCTCTATCATGTGGGTACTCACCAGCAAGGCGCATCCGCTGCTTTTCAGCCCGCGCATGATCCATTTCAGCTGCCTGATACCATGGGGATCCAGTCCCACCAGGGGTTCATCCAGGATTATCGCCATAGGCTTAGGCAGCAGGGCGCAGCATACGCTGACCTTTTGCTGCATACCCTTGGACAATTCCTTGCCCAGCTTCTGCGTCTTATCCGATAACTCGAACAGATTCAGCAGTTCATCGGCATGCTGCTCCCAAGCTGTAAGCCCATACGCCTTCGCAATAAATTCCAGATGCTCATAAATCGTCAGCAATGGGTAAAGCGCCGGGAATTCCGGCACGTAGCCTAAAATACGCTTGGCGGGTATGCTAAGGTTATCATGCCCCCCGACACTTATCCTGCCCTCAAAGCGCAGCAGCCCGCAAATAGCCTTAATCAGAGTAGACTTCCCGGCGCCGTTGGGTCCCAGAAGCACCGTCAATTCCCCCGGCCGCGCCTCAAGGGATATATTGTCATTTGCTAAAAATTTGCCGTAACGTTTGGACACATTCTGCGCTATGATCATGCTTCTCTCTCACCCTCCTCGTATAAAAGCGCCGCCGGCTTATCCGACTAGCCCTCGGCGCGCGGCGTCACTTAACTGGCTTCGGCGTCATTCGCGGGCACAGGCCGCTACTCCGACTCGGCGTCATTCCCGCTGGCGAAGTCCGTCCATAGTTCCTCATCGCCGCTCTGTCCCGCAACGCTGAGCACCACATCGTTCTTACCCACCTGGCTGACCTGAAGCATTGCCGCTTCCTTATCCGTCATAGCCTCACTCACCATCAGCCTGTCGGGTGATAAAAACTCGGTTTCAAAGATCTCACCATTCACCGAAGCCTTGCTGTAAGGGGTGAAACCCTTGCCATAAACATAATAATTATCCGCTATCTTCACGACCTTATTTACACGGATGGGCGAAAAGCCCATTTGAAGCTCTGTAGGTTCAAACGCCTCCCGTCCTTCATATACATAAGCGTTCCCATACAGCATGTCGTACTGCAATTTCTTCAGTTTTTCAAGGTAAAATTTATCATCCGCGTGGTGTTGATGATAAGCCATGAGCGTCCCACGCGTTATTCCCAGCTGCGATTCCAGCTCGGCCGCCAGCTGATATGAATAAAGGTCGTTACTCTTCCTTTCAAGCGCGTAGTTGCTCCAAATCACATACTGCGTTTCAAACGATGAGCCGTTTTTCATATCTTCGTCGCTGATATCAAGTGCCGGCAGATGATCGCCGTATATCACCAACACAACTTCCTCATCCATACTATCCAGCTGTTCTGTCAATTCGCGCAGGAAATCGTCCATTTCCCTTACCTGCTGTATATAGTATTCGAAAGCATTAGTCTCCGCCTCCGTCTCGAAGCCGGAAACCCTCACATACGGATTTTCTATCACCTGTTTCTCAGGATAACTCCCATGACCCTGAACGGATATGGCAAAGATGAAATCCTTCCCTTCCGTGGAATTCATCGCCCCCAAAACCTGCTCGGTCAACACCCCGTCCTTAGCCCAGTTACGCGGCGTTTTCAAAACATCGTTCATATATTCGATCGAAGTAAACGTGTCAAAACCCAGATTGGCAAAGACCTGATTCCGGTTATAAAAAGCGCCTCTGTGGTTATGAATGGCGTGGCTCGTGTAGCCAAGCTCCTTCAAGCTGTATGCCATTGACTCACATGTAACGTCCTTCAATACAGACTTATACGGATACTCCCCCGGACCAAAGAACTTGACGCTCATACCTGAAAGCACCTCGAACTCCGTATTCGCCGTGCCTGCGCCGATGGAAGGAACCGTCAAATATCCGGACGAGTAATTTTCACGCATACTGTGAAACCACGGCGCGGGTTCTTCTGAATACGTAAGTCCCTTCATTTCAGAGGGGTCTATGAAAGATTCCATCTGCAGGAATATGATATTCGGCAGCGTTTTGGGAAATGTTGACGCTCCCGCGTCGGAATACAGCTCATACGAACCCATGGTCTGCAGCTCGCCCTTGTTGAATATCGTCCTGACACTGTACTCCGAATAGCCCAGTGGTCTCTTAATCCCGGTATTGAGCCAAGTATTCATAAAGCAATACGCTACGCCGTAGTCTTTGTACGCGTAAGCGAGATTACCAAAGACAGTACCCGTCACATTGAATTTCACCGCTGAAAACAACGAGCCGACTGATATGGCAAATATCAGAACTATGGCGCCAAGGTTCTTGACGCGTGAAATACTCCCCTGCTTCTTCGGAGCAAATATGAAGAGCGCTATGAACAGCAGCGCCGACATAGCCATAGCCGCGATCACAATACCGATCTGCAGCTTAGACAAATAGCTCGGCACTACGGTAATGCCCGATTCCAGCAGCGAAAGATCCTTCATAGTGAACGGCGTCATACGGTATGAAAGTATCACCCCGTTGGCGACGCCGAGCGCCAGCCAAAACACAGACCAAACAGCATATACAAGAATCCGTCTGCGAAACAGCATCGCAGTCGAAAGTGTCAGAAATATTATCAGCGCGTTCAGCAAAAAAACCGGCGGCCGTGTGAACATAAAACCGAGAGCCTCCAAGACAGAATGTCTGCCTGCCGCCTCAATCACAATATTCAAAGCTATAGCTAATACCGCGCTCAACGCGATCGGATTTCTCATCAATTTTTCAAATAGCACACGGAATCTCATCAGACCCCGCAATTCATCATGCGGTTCCATTATTATCCCCCTCTTCCTCATTCATATTAGCATTACTCAATAGAGATGATTCTACCACAAGATCGCTATATATACAATAGCAAAAATCAGAACACATGTTTACATTACCAAACCCTTGTGCTATAATCTATCTGTCAGAGAACAAGTTATTGCTGATCGAAAAGGGATGGTTACAGATATGGAACTGAAAAAACGCGAACGTCAGATCTTGGATTATATGAAAAGCGAACTGAGAAAAAAGGGCTACCCGCCCACAATCAGAGAGATTTGCACCGCTCTAGATATCAAATCCACCTCGACCGCTCACAACGACCTTGCACAGCTTGAGCTTAAAGGCTGCATAAGGAAAGACCCTCTGAAGACCAGAGCCATGATGCTGACCGAACTGGCTTTCGACGACGATGCGCCTGAAGTTTTTCCCGTAGATTCCGACTCGCGCGAATGCGAACACAGCGAAGTGGTGGAGATCCCACTAGTGGGACGCATAGCAGCCGGCGCTCCCATACTCGCATCGGAGAACATCGAAGATTCATTCCCTGTTCCGGCTCGCTTCATACCCAGCGGCGTCAGTTTCATGCTTGTGGTTCACGGCGAAAGCATGATCGACGCGGGTATACACGACGGCGATTACATCCTCGTAAGACAGCAAAACACCGCCAATAACGGCGACATCGTAGTCGCAATGGTAGACGGCTTTGAAAGTGAAGCTACAGTCAAAACCTTCTACAAAGAAGACGGCAGAATCCGCCTCCAACCGGCGAACTCGGCCATGAGTCCCATCATACTAAACGATGTACGTATACTCGGGCTTGTGTGCGGGGTTTTCAGATTTTTCAGATGAAGTCCCTGAGTCGCTCGCTTTATTGTTTCCCGCTCATTTCCAGCATTTTATTCTTCAGCGTTCCCTCGATCTCCCTCAGCTCTTTTTCGGCGGCGACGCGTTTTTCCCTTCCGTCACGCTGGATTTCAAGCACTTCGTCCAGTGTGCTTATAAGGGTCTCATTTGTATAACGCAGTGTTTCTATTTCCACAATGCCGCGTTCCGCCTCCTTTGCCGCTTCCACAGTTCCCTCTTTAAGCATGGCTGCGTTCTTTTTCAAGAGTTCGTTTGTGGTCTCTGTGACGCGGCGCTGCGCCTCTATCGCGCTCTTTGAATGCGCCAAGCCCAGTGATATTACCAGCTGATTCTTCCATAGGGGAATCGTGTTAACGATCGACGAATGAATCTTATCCACCATAATGCTGTCTGTGTTTTGAACCATGCGAATCTGCGGCGCCATTTGCATCGTGATCGTCCTGGTCAGCTCCAGATCATAGATCTTCTTCTCAAATCTGTCGCACATCTCCGCCAGATTTTTAGCCGCCTGAGCGTCGGCCTGCTCCCCGCTCAACTCGGCCTTCCGCCGCAATTCGGGCAGTTCAGACGTACGAACCTGTCCCAGCTTCTCCTTGCCTGCCAGAATATACATCGTCAGTTCCTTATAATATTCCAGATTGCGTTCGTAAAGCTGATCCATCACCGCGATATCCTTGAGCAATGTGACTTTGTGCGTCTCCAGTGAATCCACTATCCTGTCAACGTTCTTCTCCACAGTGGTATAATTCGCCTTAAGCCTTGCCGCCGAATCTCCCGCCTTCTTGAAAAGTCCGAACAATCCGCCCTTCTTATCATCCTCCGTCATACCGCGCAGTTCGCCGACCAGATCCACTATCATACCGCCGATTTCATTCATATCTTTAGCGCGCACTTTTTCCAGGGCGCTTTCCGAAAATGAGGTCATCTTTGCCTGGGCGGAAGAACCGTAGCTTATGATTTCCGAAGAATTCCGAATATTTATCTTACTGGCGAACTCATGCACCGCAGTCATCTCTGCGGGCGACAGGGGCTGCTCCTGATACGGCAGCTCTGCGGACAAAGCGCCTTCCGTCCCGTTTGCATGAGGCGCTTCCGCGCTCGTACCGCCAAAGGGTTCCAATGTCAAAACAGGTATATCTTTATCGCTCATATCCAAACCTCCTATCGTTAATCCTCGAAAATACTCGAACGAACCTTTAATACTGAACTCAGCACAAGCAGCCCCTTCCTAAAGGTAAACGCGCTTTAGAAGCCCCCCTTACTGTAAGCCGCTGCTGCTTGGCAACATGGCCTCCATTACAGATATCTCCGCCGATATATCCACGGCTTTATCCAGGTAAAGTCTGTCGAGTTCGTCCCTGAAAAGCACAACGACTCTGCCCGCGGTAAATTCTTCGATTTTCTTTATTGATGAGATTATATTCTCAGTCTTCACAGGTCTTACCGTAAGTTCTGCATACTCTTTGAAGATTTTTATGCTTGTAGGCATATAATAATTGAGAAACTGCCTTGAATTTTTCAGCTTTTCCGGATGCGCCTTGAGGTGTTCCAGAATCTCCTGAGCGACGCCGCTTATCATCTGAACCTGCGCGCCGATATTGGACGCCGCCAGTGTTCTCGCCAGCTTACCAAGCTCGACCAGGTTGTCCACAGCCTCATTCATCCTGTTGTTGACATCCATGTCGCCTGTATTGTAGGCCTCGACCGTCTCAGGTCTCCTTTCCGTTTCTACCAATTTTTTACATTTCGGCGCAGCCATGAACACAAGCGCCGCCGCCACAATGGAAAGCGCCGCCACAACGCACAGATTCGTCACATCCACCATATTGAGAAATGTGAACGCGTTAATCCATACGCCCACAAAAACCGCGGCAGGGACGCTGCTTATCATATTCACCTCGGTAAACACCGTTCCGCTTTCATACCCTTCCTTGGGAGTCCACGCATAGGAAAACACGATTTCCTTACGTGAGGCGTCTATTTCCGCATTTGCCAGATAACGCAAAGCAAACATCTTTCCCAGATCCTTATAAAATTCATTAAGCGAAAATCCCAGATTCTGCGCCGCGGTTTCTACCGGCATACGTCCTCCGTAGTCGCGCGCCATCTGGGTGATCCGCCGGGCATTGCCAAGCAGTACGATCCTTTTCACACTATAATAGATCATGCACCCGCAAACGTAAGCGCATGAAGCTACTATCAATATTACGCTCACTTGCCCCGGTAAGAAAACCATGTAAAGCACACCTGCCGCTATATAGATCCCTAAGATGATGAGCACAGCGACTAACTGTAAAATAGAGAGCACCGTCGCAGACAATGACCTTGATTTAACATTCAAGGCTTGCATAGAAATTCCTCCTTTTGTCTTGTGCGCCCTGTCAGGACGCCTCTTTATCCACCGGGCGCAGGCCTTGCAAAAAAACCTCTAAATCCGCATACATCGCGGACGGATCATAGTACGGCTCGCGTCCCAACACCTCCTGCACCTTCGCGTTCAGACCCGCCATCACAGTGTTAATGAACAGCGTAGCTACCGCTAACGTGTTAAATTCTTCGATAAAGCCCTCTTCAATACATCGATCCAGCCACATTTTGTGCCTCGAAATCCCATATCCGAGAAATGTCTTGTTATAGATCTCGGCTGCGTGGGCATCCCTGAACTGCTCGATCATAATGAGACTGAATGCGAAACATGTAAATATATTTGTAAGTTTTTTGGGCTCGAAAAACAGGATCTCTAAAGCTTCATTATACGACTTGGCATTGGACATTTCCTCTCCGAGCAGATCGATATAGAGTTTATATAACTTTTCCGTATGAGCCAATATCTCACCCCACAGCACTTCTTTGCTGCTGAAATGGCTGTAAAGCGATGAAGGCTTGATTCCGATCTTGTCGCCGATATCCCGCATCGAAACGGCGTTATACCCGTATTGCGCGAAAAGAATGGTGGCCTCCATCAGTATCCGCTCTTTCGTCTTACTGGACATGTCCAAAAACGGCAATTGATAAGTTCTTCCAAGAATCACATATTTGAAAAAGCTGTCGTCCATCTCCAGCATGAAGCCTTACCTCCTGTATCTCGTTCGTCTTCTCATCTCCGGCCGTACAATAAAAGACTCCTTGGGGGACTTCTACCCCCTTTTACACTAATATATCAATTCTTCTGCGACTTGTAAACAAATTTCTTTTATATATGGCTATTTCCCAAATTTCTTCATATATAGCTACTTCTACAGCTGCTTCTATGGATATTTCTATAGCTGCTTCCAAGGATACTTCTACAGCTGCTTCCATGGATACTTCTACAGCTGCTTCTCAAGGCGGATCCAGCGTAAGCGGGATTTTCTCTTCTTGCCGCCGGGACCCATTCTGGCGGGATCAGCTGTAAGCACCAACACGTTTTCGCTTTCCTTCGTGATATAGCGTTTCTGTGTGCTTCCGATCCAATTGGGGATTAAACTAAACTGCAGCTTGTGATAAACAATGCCGTTTTCCTCGTCCGTTTCGAACAGCCCTGCATAGGCAAACAAGCCCCTGGCGGCGGCCAAGGTCTGCTCGTCAGAACCGCCTTCCACATCTGGAATATCATAACGCGCTCTGTCCGCCTTCGCGATCTGCACAGACACCCATCCGTCGTCTGAATAAGAAATAAAGCCCGTAGCACCCGTTCCCATCATATCGACGACTACGCCATCCTCATCGACGCCTGTAAACGTATCCAGCATCCAAGTTCCCTTAAGCCATTCCGCCCACATAATATTCCTCCCACATAGATAATTCTTACCAACTAATATTTTTTAAATCAGACTCTAAACTCAACAACCCTTGAGAAGCCCGCCTCCGCAGCTATACTCCTCAAGGGTTGTTTCTTCTGGAGGCGACACCCGGACTTGAACCGGGGATGAAGGTTTTGCAGACCTCTGCCTTACCACTTGGCTATGTCGCCGAAATACCTGCCGCTTATCAATCAGCTGAAAAGCGTCATTTTCAAGCTCGTTCACCCGATCCTACGCTACGGGTCTGCGCTTCACGGCGCAAACCCATAAACATAAGCTCTGGCTAGGGTAGGAGGATTCGAACCTCCGCATGATGGAATCAGAATCCATTGCCTTACCGCTTGGCGATACCCCAATGTCACGTGCTTTGATAAAACGTGGGGTGGGTAGTGGGATTCGAACCCACGTATACAGGAGCCACAACCCTGGGTCTTTACCTCTTGACGATACCCACCATAAATGGTAGCGGCGGGTGGAGTCGAACCACCGACCTTCCGGGTATGAACCGGACGCTCTAACCAACTAAGCTACGCCGCCATTAAAATCCGCTTCGCCGAAGCCGAATCCACCGATTGTTCCAAACAAACCGCGCTACCGCGCAGCCGACAGACCCAACTCCCAAACGCCGACCGCAAAACACGGAGCGTTCAAAACGTCGCAATAAAGATAGTACCATTTTCTTCTTTACATGTCAAGCCGTTTTCGGTCTTTTGGATCAAGATTTAGCCGAAATTTAGCCGAGATTTGGCCGCAGGCCGCCGTACATGTACTATCAATGTTTTCAATCAAAGCCGCTTGGCGGCCGCGTTCGAGTAATTTTCAGCCATTTTTTCCAACTTTTTGAGTCTCCTATAAACCCCCGCCTTATTCATGGGAGGATCCATCATCTCGCCGATCTCCGATAGGGATGCGGATGGATTTTCAAGCCTAAGCTCCGCAAGATCGGCGAGTTCCTCCGGCATTTTCTTAAGCTCATTATTCAAGAGCAATTTCTCGATTCCGATGATCTGCCGTTCCGCCGCCTGTACAAGCTTGTCGAGATTGGCGTTATCACAATTCGAAAGGCGGTTGGCCTTATTGCGCATTTCTTTCAGAATACGGACATTCTCAAATTTCAAGAGCTGCCTGTGAGCGCCCATCAGTGTGAGAATGTCCTTGATCTGCTCCGAATCTTTTATGTATACGACGAAGCGCTGTTTTCTCTCTACAGTCTTCGCGTGAATATCAATAAAGCTGTTAAATATTCGCTTCACATCCGCGGCCAACTCTTCTGATCCGCATACTATCTCGATGTGATATCCTCTCTCGGGATCGCTCAAGGTTCCAGCCCCGAGGAAAAGCCCTCTAAGGCAAGCCTTGCGGCAGCACTTCGTCTTAAGCAGCGCGTCGCTGAGTCCGTCGTTCATACCATCCCGCGTCCCATTGAAAACCAGTATTCCGATCTCCCTGAGCACGCGCTCGGCCTCCGCCTCATCGTCAACACAAATATCATAGATGTGACCCGACTTACGAAAGCTCTTGTTCCCCAGAACTATATTCGCGCCGACACCGAAACAATCCTTAAGAAGCGTCTTGTAATGCCGCGCCGCCGCCGGATTTTCGGTAGACATCACCAAGCCTTCGCCCCCGAAATCGTTCATCCTTATGATTCCGCACATGCGCACAAAGCTCGCGACCTCGGCCAATCGGCAGCAATCCTTCTCCGGCATGATATGCGCCAGTTCATTTTTAGTATCAAGCGAAAATGACATCTCTTCCACCAGTCATCCGTCACGCGCCCGTCAACGGCTACCTGCTCTTCAATCCCGGCGTCCGTCCACCGCCGACGACTCTTTCACCCATCATCCGTCAGCGGCTACCTGCTCTTCAGTCCCAGTATCCGTCGCGCCTCGTCCGGCTTGGCGATCTCACGGCCTAAAAGATTCGCCAGTTTTACCACCTTTTCCACCAGCTCGCCGTTGTTCTTCGCCGGCACGCCTTTTTCGATATAAAGATTATCCTCAAAGCCTACCCTAACGTGACCGCCCATGATGATGCCGGCAGCCGCCATCTCAAACTCATGCCTGCCTATCCCCGACACAGTCCAGGTCGATCCCTCGGGAATACTGCCCGCCATAAATGACAGATCCCTTACAGTCGCTGTCATCTGAACCCCCAGCACGAAGTCGAAGTGCAGCGGTCTCACCAGCAAGCCCTTCTTATCCGCCTTCATTGCGATATCGATCATGCCCTTGTCGAAAACCTCCAACTCCGGTTTGATGCCGCGATCCTTCATGATCTTTGCGAAATTAAAGATCGTATTATCGGAATTGACGAATATCTCATCACCTCCGAAATTCAGCGTCCCGCAGTCCAGTGTGGCGAATTCCGGCGTCGGCGTCACCTCTGTTGACTGTAAGCGCTCCAGATCGCTCATGCCCACGGCGCCCCCTGTAGAAGGCTGTATGATCGCGTCCGGACACAACTTCAATATGGCGTCAATGCACTTTTGGAAGCGCTCCTTGCTCTGTGTCGGCGTTCCGTCGTCCTCCCTCACATGCAGATGTATGACCGACGCGCCGGCGTCATAAGCGAACTTCGCCTCCTTCGCGATCTCTTCCACCGTATAAGGCACAGCCGAATTGTTCTCCTTTGTGACCTCAGCCCCGCAGATAGCCGCAGTTATTACCAGTTTTTCCATTCTCTCTTCTCCCTTCATTTTCCTTTTTAATCGTTATAAAGCTGAGCGCTTCCGCTATCCTCGCGGAATCATGCCTGATATAACCCTTCTTTGTCTCTATAAAATCTCCGTCGAGCAAGGTAATCCCCTTGCTCGATAGGTATTTTCTGTCCTCCGTCCGGGGAATGACTTGAATCGCGCCGTCCTTGACATAGGGCGACAGTGTATCGTCGTTCAGTATCCTGTTATTTGCGATCACGTATTCCAAGATCCCCGATCCTATATAATTCTCCAGTGCTCTAACATGCTCCCTCACTCCGAAACCATCGGTTTCCCCCGGCTGCGTCATGACATTGCAGATGTACGCCTTTCTGCCCGCGGAGGCCGCCAGAGCCTCTGTAAGCCCTCTGGACAGGAAGTTTGGAATTATACTCGTATATAAACTCCCCGGTCCTATGAGTATCAAATCCGCGCGCTCAACGGCTTCACGCGCCTGCCCCGAAATCACGGAATCATCCGGAATCATAAAGACGCGCTTTATCGGATAGCCCTCCCCTATAGCCGCCTTCGCGAGTTGTGATTCGCCGACGACGATATTGCCGTTAGCGAGTTCGGCGCAGAGCCTGAGTTCCGACTCTGTTACGGGGATCACCCGTCCCTGAATCTTCAGAATATCGCTGAGTCTAGAAACAGCTTCTTCAAAACTGCCGTACACATCGTTAAGCGCCGCTATCATCATATTACCGATATTCTGCCCGGCCAAACGACCTTCTTTAAAACGGTAGCGCAATATCTCCTGCATCGCGTTTTCTTCGTCGGCCAAGGCCAGAATGCAGCTTCTCACATCACCGGGCGGCAGCATACCGAGATCCTCTCTCAGCGTACCGGAATTCCCGCCGTCGTCAGCCACCGTCACAATAGCCGATATATCGTTTTTATACTTCTTAATGCCGCGAAGCAGAACGGAAAGACCTGTGCCCCCTCCTATTACCGCTATTCGCGCTTCGTCTGTTTTATGCATAATTAAATTATATACCACCTAGTCCCTACGCACCGAAGATGCTTCAAATCCGACCTCGGCTGAGTTTATTATATACCACCTAGTCCCTACGCGCCGAAGATGCTTCAAATCCGACCTCGGCTGAGTTTATTATATGCCGCCTATATCCCTATGCGCAAGGGAGACCTCAAAACCCGCCTCTCCCAGCGCTTTGTAAACCGCTTCCGCCAAGGACACGGAACGGTGTCTGCCGCCCGTGCAGCCGAAGGCTATATTCAGCTTGTATTTCCCTTCTTTCGCGAAGCCCGGTATAAGCGCCTCTATGAGTTTCAGCGCGTTATTCTTGAAATCGCGGCTGATCGCCTGATCCATCACATAATCGCTTACTTCCTTGCTTTTACCTGTCAGTTCTTTAAGCTCCGGCACATAAAAGGGGTTAGGAATGAATCTGACGTCAAACACCATATCGGCCTCGACGGGCAGTCCATATTTAAACCCAAATGACAAAATGCTTATTTCAAAGGTTTTATCTGCGTTCTGAAGGAATATCCTTCTGATTTCTTCTTTCAGCGCCGCGGTTTTCATATTCGAAGTATCTATCACAAAGTCGGATATGCGTTTCATCTCCAGAAGACAACTGCGCTCCTGCGCGATCCCTTCAAGATTCGACCGCCCCGCCAATGGATGCGAACGTCTGGTTTCGTTAAACCGCCTGAGCAGAATATCGTCGGAAGCATCCAGAAACAATATCTTGCAGGCGAATCCCGACGCGCTTATATCGGCGAGTACATTCTTCAGATCGTTAAAAAACTCCCCGCCTCTCATATCTATGACAAAAACCGCCTGTTCAACATCACGCTTTCCCTGACCCAGGAGTTCCAAAACGCTCTTAATCAAAGCGGGAGGCAGATTATCTATGCAATAGTAGCCCAGATCTTCAAAGCAGTCGTACGCGCTGCTCTTGCCCGCCCCTGACATTCCCGTCACTATAATGATATCCATTCCCCGCACACCTCCTGTTATTCCGCCGTTTCACGTCATTCTTCTTCATCGGTTTTTTTAATATTGACGATGCGTTCCGGTTCTATCCCCACGCGAAAAGCCAGTTCAAGCGCGGATTCGAAGTCGCCCACCCTGTTCGGGCTATGGGCGTCGCTGCTTATCACAAAGCTTACCCCGCAGTCCGCCGCTGTTCTTACGCTATCATCATCAAGGCTTTTATGCCATGTGTTCAATTCAAAGAGCACGTTGTTCTTGACGCAGGCCTCGGCGATAGTCTTAATATCCACCTTGCCCTTATCTCCGGGATGGGTCAGCGCCATGATCCTGCTTTCATACAAGGCCTTCTCGACCAATAGTGTATTTTCCAAGATCAATTTCCCGCTATACTTCCCCCGCAACGACCCCAGATAATTCCTTCCCGCCAGGGATATCGCGTAAAATGGGTTCTCGCCTAAAACCCCATAATGGTAACCGGCCAAAATAAAGTCAAAGAACTCGTTTTCACGTTCGCTTACGTCTATCCTTCCCGAATGGTTGATTATGTTCGCCTCAAGCCCTAAAGCGATCTCTATTCCCGGATAGAGTCCGTTGAGTCTATCGACTTCAGCCCTCATTTCCGCAAAGCGCGCGCGTCTTACTCCATATAAAATATGCCCCGGCCCATGATCGGCAATGCCTATCTTTTTCAGTCCCTTTTGCATTGCGGCCAGTACATTGTCCTCTATAGTACCGCGCCCATGAGAAAAGACCGTATGTGTATGCCAGTCGCAGGTCAAGCTATACTTCGCCAATGATCCTTACCTCCGGTTCGAGCAGCACCCCAAAGCGGCTTGATACCGTTTCGCGGACTTGATCCATCAGTCCGGTTATATCGGCTGCGGTCGCTCCTCCTCTGTTTACAATAAATCCGGCGTGAAGCTCTGAAACCTGCGCGCCGCCTACCTTTAAGCCCTTCAGCCCCGCTTCGCTGATCAGCCTGCCCGCGTAATCGCCTTCCGGCCTTTTGAAAAAGCTGCCCGCGCTGGGCATATTAAGCGGCTGTTTTTCTATCCTTCTTTGGGCATAGTCCCTCATCAATGCTTTGATTTCATCCCGGTCAGCACGTTTGAGCTTCATAACAGCCCTTATTACAAGGCCGCCGTTTTCTCTGAGGGAAGAATGTCTATATGAAAAGTCCATCTCTTCGAGTTTCATCGTTCTCACAGAAGCTTCCCGGTCTTTCTCCGCCTCCGTGAAAATCACATCCGCCTTTATAAATGAATCTTTGATCTCGCCCCCGAATGCGCCGGCGTTCATGAACACAGCCCCGCCCACGCTGCCCGGTATACCCGCGGCGAACTCAAGCCCGCCCAATGACGCCTTGAACGCTGCATCGGCAAGTTCAGACACGAGGGCGCCCGCCCCTGCTTCTATCGTCTCACCATCCGCCGATATATCCGAAAACCGCTCGCCGATATGTATCATGATGCCGCGAAATCCGCCGTCCCTCACCAGGAGATTCGTGCCTTTCCCTATGACAAAAAACGGCGCGTTAAAGCCGCTTATTATAGTCGTCACTTTCAAAAGCTCTTCTTCACTGCCGGGGACGACAAGATAATCGGCGGCGCCTCCCGCCCTAAATGAGGTAAAAGAATCCATAGGAGCATCCTTTATGATACTTCCTGAAGTCAAAATCCCCCGTATTTCTTCAGCGGCTTCGTGAATCAGGCGCGCCTTGCCTTCATGCCCCACGTTTTTCATACTAATATTATAGCACAGGGGGCTTGATCTTGACAACGGACTTCTTGCCTTTTCAATTGACCCATGTTATACTATAGGCAATCTCAGGAAACCCTCGTCACGTCCCCGGACGGTCTTTTTTCCGCTGTACGTCGTTGGCAGAACCCGCTGATACCAACGAGTATCAGTGGAACCTGCCGCCTAGTCCAGCGAAAAAATTCCTCGCCGGATGACATAACGCAGGTTTCCGGAGATTGCCTAAAAATACAATTAGTTGTTTATCGCAAGACAGATAGGAGTAACGAAATGTCCAAGGAAAAGGTTGTATTGGCGTATTCCGGCGGTTTGGACACCTCCGTGATATTGACCTGGCTCAAGGAAAACTACAATGTTGAAGTTATCGCAGTGTGCGGCGACTGCGGACAGGGCGACGACTTCGACGCCATAAACAAGAAAGCTTACGCTACCGGCGCTTCAAAGTCTTACGTTCTTGACATCCGCGAGGAATTTCTCACTGACTTTGTCTGGCCTACGATGAAGGCGGGCGCCGTTTATGAAAACGATTATCTGCTCGGCACGTCGATGGCACGTCCGTTGATCGCGAAAAAGTTGGTGGAGATCGCCGAAAAAGAGAACGCCGGCAGCATTGCGCACGGTTGCACCGGCAAGGGCAATGATCAGGTTCGCTTCGAAACTACGATTCACGCCCTGCGCCCCGATATCAAGATCATAGCGCCCTGGCGGATATGGGATTTCAAGTCCAGAGAGGATCTTCTCGACTATGCGGAAAAACACAGCATCCCGGTGGAACAGTCCCGCGCCAAGATATACAGCAGGGATCAAAACCTCTGGCACATCAGTCACGAGGGCGGCAACCTTGAGGATCCTTGGAACGAACACCTTGAAGACATTCATGTCATGAGCGTACCTTCGGAAAAGGCGCCCGACAAGCCCGTATATGTGGAAATTGACTTCGAAAGCGGCGTACCCGCCGGCATTGACGGTAAGAAGCTGGATCCCGTCAGCCTGCTTTCAACGCTGAATAAGCTCGGCGGCGAAAACGGCGTGGGAACCATCGACATCGTTGAGAACCGTCTTGTCGGCATGAAGTCACGGGGCGTCTATGAAACGCCGGGCGGAACGATCTTATATAAGGCGCTCTCCGCTTTGGAAAAGCTGGTTTTCGACAGAGACACCCTGAACTACAAAAACACTGTATCACTTAAATTCGCCCAGCTCGTCTATGACGGACTCTGGTACACCCCGTTGCGGGAGGCGCTCTCCGCGTTTGCAGACAGCATACAGGCGCCCGTGACCGGCACGGTGAAGATGAAGCTCTACAAGGGCAGCGCGCTGCCTGTGGCCAGCAAGTCGGTGAATTCCCTTTACAGTGAAGACTTCGCCACCTTCGGCGACGACGACGTCTACAATCAGAAAGACGCGGAAGGATTTATCAACCTTTTCTCGCTTCCGCTAAAGATAAGAGCGCTGAAAAAGCAGGAGGCTGATGAGGCATGAAGCTTTGGCGCGGTCGTTTTTCAAAAATAGCGGATAAATCCACAGATGAATTCAACGCTTCCATCTCATTCGATCAGAGGCTGTATCTTCAGGACATAAGAGGCAGCCTCGCTCACTGCAGAATGCTCGCAAAGCAGGGGATTATTCCCCGCGAAGACGCCGAACTGATCGAAAACGGTCTCGGTGTGATACTTGCGGACATCGAAGAAGGCAAGATCGAATTCACCGCCGAAATGGAAGATATTCACATGGGGATAGAGAGCATACTCACAGAGCGCATAGGCGACGCCGGCAAGAAGCTTCACACTGCCCGCAGCAGAAACGATCAGGTGGCGCTGGATTTCCGCCTATACCTGAAGGAAGAAATCACCTCGATAAGGACTGCGCTCAGAACGCTTCTCGAAGCGCTCTCTAAGTTAGCTCGTGGCAACCAAGATACAGTAATGCCCGGTTATACCCACCTGCAGCGGGCGCAGCCTGTTACCTTCGCCTTCCACATGCTGGCCTACTGCCAGATGTTCCTGCGCGACAGCGGGCGCTTTGCGGACTGCCAAAGCAGAATGGATCAGTTGCCTCTGGGCGCCGGAGCTCTTGCGGGAACGACATATGAGACCGACCGAGCTTTCCTTCGAGATGAACTGGGTTTCGCCGACGTTTGCCCGAACGCGATGGACGCCGTATCGGATCGTGATTTCGCTATCGAGTTTCTGTCGGCCGCGTCGATAACGATGATGCATCTTTCGCGTTTTTGCGAAGAACTCATACTGTGGAGTTCCTCCGAATTCGCCTTCATCGAGATGGACGACGCCTTTAGCACCGGCAGCAGCATCATGCCGCAGAAGAAAAATCCCGACGTCGCCGAACTGATACGCGGCAAGACCGGACGCGTGTACGGCAGCCTCGTAACGCTTCTCACCATCATGAAAGGCCTGCCCCTCGCCTATAATAAAGATATGCAGGAGGATAAGCCGCCCGTCTTCGACGCGGCAGACACACTGAAGGATTGCCTTTCCGTATTCGCTCATATGATATCGGCCATAAAAGTAAAGCCCGACAATACGGAAAACGCCGCGAAGAAGGGTTTTCTGAACGCCACAGACGCTGCCGATTATCTTGTGAAGAAAGGCGTCCCCTTCCGGGATTGCCATGAGATCATCGGCAGAATCGTACTCAAATGCCTGACCGAAAAGAAAAGCATCGAAGAACTCTCTCTGGACGAGCTCAAACAGTTCTCAGAGCATTTCGGCGGCGATATATATGACTGTATCAGTATCCGCTCATGTATAGCGGCGAAAAAATCCGAGGGTTCCACTTCCATGAACAGTGTCGCTGAGCAGCTTGAACGCCTGGAAAAAAACCTGGCCGGTCTATAGCTTGCCTATAGGAGAGCATATGTTTCTATCCGATTTTATTGTTCTACAATCCGACGTCAATCTTTGTTCCACCGCAACCTGCCTGGTACTTGCGGTGTTGCTTGGCGGAATAATCGGCATAGAGCGCGGAGTGCACAAATAAAACCGCTGCTCGCGTCAATACGCGGCAGCGGCATAACAATTCACGATGTACATTACGGTTCCGCCTCACTCATCACAGGTTCTGTCGGCGTCCATCTTTCACTGCGTATCCCCAGAGGCTCACGCCCCGGCGAGATACTCGAACGCATAGGCAGTCACGAAGGCGTCTCCCTCATTGAAGAGTTATAACGAAACCTTTCAGCGCGGCGTTAAACGGGATATACCATATCATCCTCGTTCAGAAGCCCCGAGTCCACCTTATATTTCTGCGCGTTCCTGTATTGGAAGAAATTCAGCGCGGGCTGGGGGAACATAGCGCCCGTCAGCACATCCTCTTCCTGTTCTATATACTGGGCGAACTCTTTTCTCGTCTTCTCAAGCTCCGGTTCCAGAAGATCCGCCGGTCTTACGCTTATAGGCTCTCCCTTGCCCAATATCTTATTCTGGATTTTCTCGCTTATGGGCACAGGCGTCTGACCGTACATGCCCTTCACCAGGTTCTTTACCTCTCTCGGCACCCGTTTATACCTCTCGCCGCTGACCACGTTCAACATAGCCTGACTCCCTACGATCTGACTCGAAGGTGTAACCAGAGGCGGATATCCCAGATCCTCTCTCACTCGCGGCACCTCTTTGAGAACCGCGTCGAACTTGTCGATGGCGTTCGCCTCTTTCAGCTGTGACACCAGATTCGACAACATACCGCCGGGCACCTGATAGACGAGCGTATTTATATCCACGCCCATAAGCTTGGGATCGAGCAAGCCGCTGGCTATATACTTCTCCCTTATGGGCTTGAAGTGTTCCGCTATCTTGTTCAGTACGCCGAGATCAACCCCGGTATCATATTCAGTGCCTCTGAACGCATATACCATGGATTCCGTCGATGGCTGTGAAGAACCTTCCGCGAACGGAGATATTGCGGTATCTATGATATCAACCCCCGCTTCCACAGCCTTCATATATGTCATGCTTCCCAGCCCGCTGGTGGCGTGAGTATGGAGTTCTACAGGTATTTTCAGGGCGCTTTTCAGATCACCGACAAGCTTATATGTATTATATGGATCCAGCAATCCCGCCATATCTTTGATACAGAACGAGTCCGCGCCCATTTCCTCTATCTCCCTGCCCAACTTTATGAACATCTCATTCGTGTGAACCGGGCTTATCGTATAAGAAACGCAACCCTGGGCATGACCACCGTACTTCTTACATGCCTCAATAGAGCTTTTAAGATTACGCGTATCGTTGAGGGCGTCGAATATACGAATTATGTCAATCCCGTTCTCGATTGATTTCTTAACAAACTCATCGACCATATCATCCGCGTAATGCTTGTATCCCAGCAAATTCTGTCCGCGAAGCAACATCTGCAGCTTCGTTTTCTTCACGAGTTTTCGTATCGTCCGCAGCCTTTCCCAAGGATCCTCATTCAAAAAACGCAGACAAGCGTCAAACGTCGCCCCGCCCCAAACCTCAAGGGCGTGATATCCCGCACTGTCCATGACCTCAAGTATAGGAAGCATCTCGTCAAGGGTCATTCTCGTCGCTATCAAGGATTGGTGCCCGTCACGAAGCACCGTTTCGGTTATCTTTGCCATATTCTACTCCTATTTCTATAATTAAACTGCTACACAAACTGTTACCCAATGCCCATAGTCACCTTACCTTACTCTGCGCCTATAAGGTTATTATACCACACAAGCGCCTTAACATACGCGTCATATACATCCGACGCTTTCATATCCTCCAGTATGAGGGTTCTCGATACACTATTCCAATTCGCCGACTCATAATCTATCATGAACTTATATATATCGGCGTATGCGCCTTTACCCTCAGAAAGCGCGCTATATATCTCGTCAGACACATGTACAAGCTTCAGCGCCTCTTCCAAAGGCATATCCAAGATCGCGTCGAGTACAGAAAACAAACCCATCAAAAATAGGCTCTGAGCTTCTTTCTCCATGCCAAACTTGACCGCCAGCTCTTCGGCAAACTTTGCTCTTATCAGCGATATGCGGGTGACCTCGCCGGGTCTGTCCGCACCCAGAAGTTTCGCCACGGCTGTAGTGATCCATTTGCTTACCTCGGTCTGCCCCAGCATAACAACAGCCTGGCTGATAGTTTTAACCTTTTCCTTTAAGGCGAAAAAGGCGGAATTCACAAGGCGCAGAAGCGAAACGGTCAGCGCCGGATCCTTCTGTATGACGGATGCGATATGACTAAACTCAAAACTGTCGTCCCGCACCATATTCATTAGGTTAATGAGATTGGCCTGCAGCGGCGAAACCTCATGTTTGCCCTTCGTAAGCGGAGTTCTGTAAAATCGCCCCTCATAAAGTCCCCTGTACCGCGTACTTATATGCTTGAAAATATCGCAGGTATCTATATGAGTATACACGTTTTGAATGCTTTTTTCAAGACCGGCCGCCGACAGCTTCGCTTTAACTTCTTCTGCTTCATTCCACGCTCTGCTGTCATAGAAAACAAAATCACAAAACTCAAGTAATGGGATTAACTTATCCGGCGATTTCACCTTTTGACACCCGAAACGATATCCAAATGACTTCAGACGCGCGATGTTTCCAAGATATTGCTCAACGTCCCCGATCTCAGTGCCGTCTATAAGGAAAACAATCTTGTCTTCCGGCTGCATACACTGGCTTTCTAAACGCCCCAGAAGCATGTACTTTGTAATAGGCACAAATATGGGTTTGCCCATAGTCAGCGCTTCTAAACTGACCATATTAAGCATCTCCAGCGGGTGGGCGATCATCGCCCCATCGAGCATATTCGCGCTTGCCCCGTCAAGTATGCCGTTTCCCTTACGGTAACGGAAATAATACGCCTGCACCGCTATATTTTCATTGAACAACGGCACCGGAACTATCAATAGGTTCATCGTCAAATACCCCCTTCTTCGGTTTCCGGTAGTTGGTTACTTAAAAGCCGCCCCTGCCGACCACCGGATAATTCCACTATTTACAGTATACCGCCTTCTTTTATATTTTACAACGATTTTTTTGCATCCCGTCATATATCTTACAAAAGCACTTTACATATCTGCCTTGCAAAGCCGTTCTATAAGCGTTTATCTCCTTCAATTTGAAGATTAACGACACTCCCCCCTGCATATTTCTCCCTCAACCTAGGCTTCTCAATCTTTCCTGTAGGATTTCTTGGCACTTTATCGAAAATCACCTGACGAGGGCGCTTGTACCGCGGCAATTCCATGGAAAACTGAAGTATCTCTTCTTCTGATGATTCATTCTCCGGCTTCAGCTCTATTATGGCGGCGGCCACCTCGCCCAGTCTGTGATGCGGCAGACCTATAACCGCGACATCCTTGATTTTATCAAATTTCCGGAGGAAATCCTCGATCTGTACGGGGTAGATATTCTCTCCTCCGCTTATTATAACATCCTTCTTTCTGTCTACCAGATAGATGAATCCATCCTCATCCTCACGCGCCATATCGCCCGTATGCAGCCATCCGTCTTTCAATACGGCGGCCGTCGCTTCAGGGTCGTTGTAATAGCACTTCATCACCCCGGGACCCGAAACCGCCAGTTCGCCCACATTGCCCGTATTCACCGGCAACCCTGCTTCATCCACGATTTTAGTGCGCCACCCATATCCGGCCTTGCCTATGGCGCCGACTTTATTGATATTCTCAATGCCCAGGTGAACCGAACCCGGCCCTATTGATTCTGAAAGCCCATAATTCGTATCATACTGATGCTTGGGGAAATGATGAATCCATCGCTTGATAAGGCTCGGCGGAACGGGCTGGGCGCCTATATGCATGAGCCTCCAACTCCCGAGATCGTAGTCTTCAAGTTCAATCTCTCCGCACTCAATGGCGTCCAATATATCCTGCGCCCAAGGCACCAGCAGCCATACTATGCTCGTCTTCTCTCTGGACGCCGCATCAAGTATCCACTTAGGATTGGTTCCGCGCAGAATCACGGCTTTGCTGCCCGAAATCAGGCTGCCGAACCAGTGCATCTTCGCGCCCGTATGATAAAGCGGCGGTATACAGAGGAATATATCATCCCTTGTTTGCCCGTGGTGCTTCTGTTCAGTGACGCAGGCGGACACAAGGTTGGCGTGTGAATGGAGGATGGCCTTGGGGAAACCCGTGGTTCCCGAAGAATAATATATGGCGGAATCCTCTTCATCCGTAATGCTCACATCCGGCGGCGCTGTAGACATCACATCTGACGCCTCCTCATAACTTTCGGCGAAGTCCGGTTTGCCGTCTCCCACATAAAAAAAGGTTTTAACCTCTGGGATTATCCCGGCTATAGCCTCAATCCTCTCCACGAACTCCGGTCCGAATATCAGAACCGACACGTCCGCCAGATCCAGGCAATATTTAATCTCATCTGCGGTATAGCGGTAATTAAGCGGCACAACAATGGCGCCTGACTTGAGGATTCCAAAGTAAATCGGCAGCCACTCAATGCAATTCATAAGGAGAATCGCCACTTTATCGCCCTTCGAAATGTTTCTCTTATTGAGAAGATTCGCTACCTGATTAGCCTTATTATTAAATTCCTCCCATGTTATCGTCTTCCTGTATCCGTGAATATGCGCAGTTTCAACCAGCATATATTCCTTCCACGACAGGTTGCTGGCATCTAACACTTCCGGGTTGATCTCTATCAGACTTACTTCTTTTCCGTACTGCATGGCATTTCTTTCGAGAAATTCTGTTATAGGCATCTTCTACTCCTTCCGGCTCTGCAATATTTATACTGTTAATGTTCCATCTTCAGATTTAAATTCTTCAGATAAAACGCGCATCACGGAAACTATATCTATCGGTTTTGCAATGTAGCCGTCCATCCCCGATTCCGTCACTAAGTTAATGTCTTCCTTACCGCTGTGCGCTGTAGTCATGGCTATAATGGGCACAACTTTCGCATCATCTCTCCACAATCTCCTGATGCGGCGCGCGGTCTCATAGCCATCCATGCCCGGCATCTGCGTATCCATTAATATTAAATCGTAATAATCTTCCGGTGAATCCGCAAAACGCGCTATGGCTCTGCTGCCGCTCTCCGCCTCATCTATGCCGACCCTGGTATCCTTGAGCAGTTCGATCATTATCACGCGGTTGATCTCTATATCTTCAACGATCAATATGTGTTTACCCTCAAGTATGGGGATCTTTATTTTCGGTTCGCTGACCGGGACGCCCCCCGGCTTTATCTTGGTCATGGGCAATGTGAAATCGAAGACCGTTCCTGCGCCGGGAGTGCTCTTCACCGCGATTACGCCGCCCATCCGCCTCACAAGGTTCTGACTTATGGCGAGTCCGAGTCCTGCGCCGCTAAGGTCCTTATCCATATCCGACTCGGCGCGTTCGAAGGCGTTAAACAGCCTTGGCATCTGTTCTTCCGTCACTCCCATTCCGCTGTCGGCCACGGAGAAAGTCACAGTCATATAATCTTCGGATTCCTTATCCACGTTCAAAGCAAAATCGATCCTTCCGCCCTCGGGTGTAAATTTCACCGCATTTTCAAGCAGATTCATAAGAACCTGCTTCAGCCTCGGCTTATCGCCCTGAACCCGCTGCTCGACTATGCCGCCGAAATCCGATGTGAAAAGTAGTTTCTTTTCCTCACAATATGCGATAATAATGTCTTCAACCTCTTTAACGGCGTCATACAGAAGAAATGCTTCATTTGCCAGCGCGAACCTGCCCGATTCTATATTCGACATGTCGATCACATTGTCCAGAATATTGTTGAGGCGTCTTGATTCGCTTTCTTCGGTCACAAGTGACAGATGCGTTTTTATTTCACGGCTCATACGCGATATAAAATCGCTTTTGACCTGCGATTCCGTCTTTGCCCATTGCAGGCTATGTGCAGCCGCTTTGACCTGCGCTTCAAGCTCTCTCGAACGCACGTTTACCGCCTCTTCCAGTCGTTTGCCCGCCTTCCTTCGCTTAACGAAAAGCACAACCGCCGCTACGAGTAAGATCGCAAGCATTAAGGCTGCGGCGCTCATCCACAGCAAACTCGCCTCTTCCGTCTTTCTGCTGTAATCAAATACCCTGCGGCTCCACCTGTCGGAAATGCGCCCGACATCCACACGCGCCAAGGCTTTACTCATTATAGAGCAAAGTATTTCTTCGTTCTTATTGAAGCCAAAGAATGCGGAATATGCGGCGTCCAAACGCACATTGGCCTTAAATCCCGGCCTTCCCATGAAATTCGCCGTATTGAGCAGCTGGTTTTCTGTCGCCATCAGCAGGTCGATCTCTCCGCTTTTGAGAGCTGCGAACGCGTCGTCATATTGATTGTACTGCATAACCGCCCTGTGATCCGGAAACTGCGAAGCGAAAACATCGGCGCAGGCCGAATCCTTAAGCACACCGACATTGGCGGATAAAACCCCGCCTATATTGACATCAGGATAAGAGGACAGAGACAAGAGGGCATAGTTACTGGTTTGATACGGACGCGCCGCCCAAAGATACCGTTCGTCCAGCTTCTCTTGATCCTCTGTTCCTGACATGAACGAAGCGTCGCCGCCGTCAACCATGCCCGTCAGATCATGTCCCCCGCTCAGCTCTTCATTGAGCAGCCTGAATTTCAGCCCGGTAAGCGTTTCAATGTCGGCGAGCGCATCAAAGGCTGTTCCCCTCCATCCCCTCTCGTTATCATCGTAAAACCCGAGAGGGTAGCTCTCATGCCGCACGATAAACGGAATAGCGGTATTCTTGTATTTATGGTTTTGTATATACTGCCGTTCCGCGTCGGTGAGTTCTCCGGCGAACAGGTAACGCTTATACTGTCCGCAGCCTTCATTATATAACTCCGCCGCATGGCGCATACCGCCGCCGGCAAGCGCCTTTTGAATGATCGAGATTATCGGCGCCAGTTCCGTATTCTGCGCCGCCAGAGAAACCTGCTCGTATATCAACGGAGAAAACGCCGTCATTACCGTATCCTCCCATGCGCCGAACTCCGTGACCATGCTGTCATAGGCGCCGGACACTGAGCCGCTGTTTTCCCCCGCAACAAAACCCGCTACAATGTTCTTGCCATATATATCTGTGGTAAGCCCGGCAACATTACCCCCATATGCGTCCCGCTCCGTCCCGACGGATTCACTGCCGGACGCGCCCTGTTCGGTTCCGCTGTATTCATTGCTTGAGGTGCTCCGCCCCGCTTCTCCGGATTCACTGCCGGACGCGCTCCGCCCTGCTTCGCCGGGTTCACTGCCCTGTCCCATTCCGCCGGATTCACTGCTATATGAGTTCTGTCCCGCTCCGCCTGATCCGCTGCCATAAGCGCTGCGGTACGCCCCGCCGGATTCGCCGCCATACACGTTTCTATACCTCACCCCGGCCTCGCCGCCGTATGCGGCGTCTGTAGCGAAGCCTATAGCGGCATCGCCGAAAAACGCGTCGATCCCACCGTTCCTGAGCATACGATATGCGTCTTCGTAACTGCCGGCAAAATACGCTTCAAATCCATATTCGATATAGGGCGCTGCAAGTCCGTAGATCGCGCCGCCCTCTAAAAAGCCGAAACGGGCGGGAGATTCTTCTGTTATCTCTCGTTCGCCTCCGCCATCCGCCATACGCGTTATTACAATGGAACGCTCCGCTATAGGACCCGTCATAATGTACTTTTCCAAAGCTGCTGTGTCAGGCGCAAGTTCCCCCGTGAAATCTATATCTTGCGACTTCAGACCTGCTATGAGTTCATCCCACTCGCATATAACAGGCACGAACTCAATACCAAGGAGGCTCGTCAGCCAATCGCAAAGGAGAGCCGAAAAGCCGCAGATCGCGCCCTCATCGTCATAAAAAGCCTCGGCCGAAAGATTCATGGCATATGTAAAGCTCTCCCGCTTCGACTTGAGGTTTTCAAGCGCGGCGATCTCATCCTCCGTAATTCCAGGAACATCAAGATACGACGTGTAGATCGGATATTCGTCCGTCACGTCATTTCCCGCGCGAACACTTTGCGGCGCATCCATAAGCGCAAAGAAAGCAGTAAGCGCTATTAAGGCAAAACTAACTACATTTAACTTACGTTTTCGCATGATACCCTCTGTCAGCTACAATTCCTGCTGTTTTCTTTATATAAAATATGTGAAATGAACATACATAAAGCAGCATAACGACAAATCCGAACCCTTCCCTTACGTTTACATTCAGGAAAAGTTCGGATTATCTGACCCTGGCACTCCCGAGATGATTCGAACATCCGACGCACGGTTTAGGAAACCGACGCTCTATCCCCTGAGCTACGGGAGCATATCGCGATCAAACCCGGAGAAACTACATTCCTTCACGCCTACGTACTCCAGCTAGTTCATTCGCACTTAAACATTATAAGCGATCAAAGCGCTTTTAGGCAAGTATGAATTTTAAAAAATAGAAAAATAGTGTAACGAAAATGGTGTAACTATTTAAAATGTGGCTTCTAAACACCCTGCCGCGTATCTTCGGCGCGCCTTTACAGTTCTAAAAAGTAATTTGCCATATACAGCAATGGATTATTATTATACATTTCTCTGGCGAACATGGATGAAAAGAGAGTGTCTTCGACTAAATTATTCGCGGTCTTTCCTATTATGAGGGAGGCCGGAAGTATCGCGCCCAGCAATACATAAACTATGATCATTCCTTGAATGCCGCCGAGCAGCAATCCAAGTAAGGCGTTCATATTGCTCAGAAGCCCCTTTTTCGGTGCTTTCGCTACAAGCTTGGTGAGGATGTATACTATGAGCTTGATTCCCAATAGTATGCATAGAAATATTATGACGCTGAAACACACCGAGGCGGCGCCGTCAGCCAGCGACACTGCCATGTCGCGCATGGTCTTCTCAATAGGCGCGATTATGGAATCCGGTATGTCTCCAAGCAGGTCGTCCGCCCTCACGCTCATATTACTTCGCAGGCGTGAAGTCATGCTGTCGTATAGATCGCCCGGGAATCCCGAACGCGCATCAATAAACCCAAGCGCCGCAGGGTACAATAAAATGGCCGCTATGATTGAAACAAGCCAACCGATCGAATGAAATACCGTAAGGAAAAAGCCTGTGCGGCACCCCATCACCATTGAAATTATCACAATCGCAGCTATAAGAATATCGAATATCATCCGCAATCCTGTGCGTTTAACCAGGGGACTTCTTCAAGCCCTCAACCGAACCGCCGCACTTTTCCTTCCATCATAAATAAGTCCGGATTAATGAATTGTTCGTTACTTTAGTTTATTTTATCAAAAATTTAAGATATAATCAATAGAAAGCAAAATGCTGATGCTAATGAAAATTATGAAAATTGTGAAAAGATTGTGATGAACATGATATTGGTAAGTGAATGTCTTTTCGGCGGGCGGATCGTGCGTTACGATGGAAGGGCATGTGAGGAAACCGACTCGAGGTTTTTAATATGGAAAGACGAAGGGCGGCTTGTTCCGATTTGCCCCGAGGTATTCGGGGGTCTTAGTGTCCCCAGGATGGACGCTCAGCGCTCCGGAGATAAGGTAATCGATCGTGCGGGTCATGATGTGACGGCTAAATACGAGAAAGGCGCGTATGAGGCGGTCAGGCTGGCTAAAGAATCCGGCGCGGTCTTCGCCGTCATGAAACAAAACAGCCCCTCCTGCGGCAGCCGGTGTGTTTACGACGGCTCATTTTCGGGAAAGAAGATCTGCGGCCAGGGTCTGACTGCGGAATACCTGCGCAAGGCCGGTTTTATCGTCTTCGGCGAGGATGAGCTTGACGCGGCCTGCGCCCTGCTTGATGATATCGAAAAGTGCGATATCAGGCGATGCCGCGAGGGCAAAAGTAATGACTGAGGGAAAAGTGATGATCGGGGGAAAAGTGATGACTAGGAGAAAAGTGACGACTGGGGGCATAGTGTATGAATGACAAAGGCAGGGACGAAAATCTGGCGCGAACACTGCTGCGAGTGGCTTTGCCCATAGCGATGCAAAGTCTGATAGCATCATCGTTAAATCTTGTCGATAATTTGATCGTAGGACGACTCGGGGAGACCGCCTTGGCTTCTGTCGGTCTTTCTGTTCAAATATTCTTTGTCCATTGGATGGTGCTTTTTGGATTCACCAGCGGTGCGGCTACATTCATGGCGCAGTTTTGGGGCAAGCGCGACCTCGCCAATATCCGCAAAACCGTAGGCGTTGCGGTAACTTGCTGTTTCACTGCTTCACTGCTCCTTTTCTTTACGCCGGTAATGCTATTTCCCGAGAAGATACTCGGCATATTCACGAACATCCCCGATGTGATAGAGACAGGCAGCGCCTTTATCCGGATCAATGCCATAACATTTTTAACTGTCAGCTTTACCGTTCCGTTCACAGCCGCGCTCCGCGCCACTCAGCAAACAAGCCTGCCGCTTAAAATCAGCATGATCGTCTTCGGATTGAATACCTTGCTTAACTATATGTTCGTCTACGGTAATTTCGGAGCGCCGGCATTGGGCGTCAGAGGTTCTGCTTTAGCCACTGCGATTTCCAGAACTATAGAATTGTCCCTTATCGTATTTGTCGTCTTCGGTATGAAAAACATGATCGCCGGAGCGTTCCGGGAGTTTTTCTCATGGAATCGCTCGCTATTCAGAAAGATTACAAACAATGCCCTGCCGACTACCCTGAACGAGACGCTGTGGGGACTCGGTTCGTCCATGTACAACGCCGCTTACGGCCGCATCGGCGTCACGGCTTTCGCGGCGATACAGGCGGGCGGAACCATACAAAACCTCTTTATTCTGGCTTGTTTCAGCCTGGGCGACGCAACACTGATCATCGTCGGCGAAAAACTCGGGCGCGGCGACTTGACCGGCGCTGCGGAGACCGCCCGAAAGATCATGAAGGTATGCGTGATGGTGGGCATTACCGCAGGCGCTTTGCTCTTCGCAGCCTCGGGCGGCATTGTCAGGCTTTTTAACCTAACGCCGACCGGCGCCGAATACGCAAGGCTGATATTGATGATCTACAGTTTGTTTTTGGTGGTGAAAATATTCAATGCAACCATAATCACAGGCGTGCTGCGCTGCGGCGGCGATACCAAGTACGCTATGTTCGCCGAGGTCGGCGCCGTCTGGCTTATCGGCGTGCCACTTGCCTTCATGGGCGTCCTCCTGTTCCGCCTGCCGGTATACATGGTCGTCCTCCTGGTGCACATTGAAGAGTTCGTCAAGCTGTTTCTGATGATCTACCGCTTCCTGTCGAATAAATGGATCAGGAATCTTGTACATGATATCGTTTGATTTGTCAGATTTTTATCACTGTAAAATGATGTTGCCTTTCTGAATATGCGGGAGTATACTGAATACAATAAAGGAGATTAACTATATGAATGCCGACACATCCGGATACCGTATTGAACTGGCTGGAGTGAGCCTTGATTTGCCGCTGATCGGCGGAACCCCCAGCTTTTATGTACTTGATCTTTCAGGCCAAGCCAAACTGAATCGACATTTTGCCAATGCACTGAATATGCGTGCGGGGAAGTTTGACTATCACGCGATTTTAACAGTGGAAGGCAAAGGCATCGGATTGACGCAAGAGATGGCGCGAGAGCATGGCCGCTATGCGGTAATGCGCAAAACCTGCCCGCCCTACTTGCAGAATCCGCTTGTGGTTGGGCGCATAGCCTCGCTTACGACGCAGAAGATGCATGATTTTTATCTGGGCAGGGATACGGCGGACTGGCTGCGGGGTAAATCGGTGCTCTTGGTTGACGACGTATTATCTACAGGAGGTACGGCCAACGCGATGCTGGAAATGTGTAAGATAATCGGTGCGATTCCGGCGGCGTTTGCGGTCGTGCTGACGGAAGGCGAAGCGTGGAGCGAGTACGGCGGCGTTCCTGTAGTGAGCTTAGGTCACATCCCATTGCCGCCGATGCGGGTATGAACATTTTGATTGTCGACGACGCGGAGACAATACAAGCGTTTGAGCCAATCGCGGCAGTCCGCGTTACTCTTGAAGCAGAATACCGCGAGCTGACATTTAAGATTATACGCTTACGCTGTTCTTATACAGATATTCTGGTGCAATGTCAATTTCTCCATCATTCCAGACTGTAACGCCATAGTCCACATAGACGAAGACGGGGATCTTCTTTCTGTAGTGACTACATTGGGTGAAATGCTTAATCCTCTGTTTTCTGAAGAATCAAACGGTGAGGAGATCACGGGTCTGATTATAGGCGAGGAGATAGCCGGTGTGATCATGGGTGAGGAAATCGGCACTAGAGAATTACAAGGCAGAGCAATTCAATACGAGTTCATGGGTGAGGAAGACCCACTTTCTGTTGCGTGGGATTCTTATAAAGTTACAATTTATGAAAAGCAGTTTGCGGAAGAACACGGTTTGATACCGACAGAGGATGAAGTCTGGGATTTTACCCAGGAGATGAAATCTCAAATTTATAATTACTCATCGGATAATGGAATGCATGCAGACGCCTATTTGGCCGCAATGGGTTTCGCTGATAGGGATGATTACTGGGATGATTACAAAATCAAAGCTGTTTTATCTGTATAACTATCACAAAACCGCGTTGGCGTACGCGTTCAGGGCGTCGTCTATACTGTATGTCCTTCCCTGTGATTCAACACCGTTTCCTGTTGAAACAAATATATAAAGCCGGCCGTTCTTTTCCGCCATTGAAGCCATGCATTGTCCCGCCTCCGGCGTGAAGCCCGTCTTCCCTCCCCTTACTATGCCGCCGGGGAAATCGCGCGTCGTCATCATTGAAAACATATCGCTCTCTAAAAGCCATCCGTCAGGTCTCATATTTGTCGGCGCGGTAGTGTGTTCAACGGCTGTAAATGCCGCTTTGAAAACCTCATTATTAAGCGCGGCAAGCAAGAGCCTAGCTATATCTCTTGCTGTGCTGAAATGTTCAGGATCATGTAAACCCGTTGAATTTGTGAAATGTGTTCCTGTCATGCCGATCTCTCTTGCCCGTTCATTCATCATCACCGCAAAAGCCTCTTCGGAACCGGCTATTGCCGTGGCAAGCGTGAGACAGCACTCAGCACCGGAGGCGACGATCGCTCCATATATCAAGTCTTCTGTTTTCACCTCTTCACCGGGCATGAATCCCGCCATTGAAGCGTTCGCAATATAAAGTTCAGGAAACATGGAAGGTTCTACCGTTATACTCTCGGGCAGACTGCCCAGATATTCGGCCGCCAAGAGCGCCGTCATTATCTTCGTCAGTGAAGCAGGATAAACTCGCAGTTCGGAATTCTTTTTCAGCAGCACGAGACCGGTATCAAGTTCCGCCAGCAGCGCGGCTGAGCTATATAATGAGCCGCTTTCAAAGCTAGGATCTACACTCCCTGTTCCTGCGCTTCCCCCTGCTGCGAGATCATCATCGTCATCAGAAATATTAAAAAGCTCCGCGATTTTTTGTGTAGAGTACGCGAAGGCTTCGAGCGGATCTTCGAAGAATATGGAGCTTCTGTGTGAATCGAGTTCTTCCCGCAGATACGCCGTTGCGGGCTCAATGGCGCCAACAATGAATACTATCAGTGCTATAGATACACAAAAACGGCGGCGCCTTGATCGCCTCTTGATGTGCGCCGCAAAAGCCGCATGCACGCTCGCCGCATGCGCCCTCGAAGCCTGCGCTCCCGTCGTCGCCGCGCCGGAAGACACCTGCGCCCCGGAAGTCCGCGCCCCGGAAGACATCGCAACAGAAACCCGCGCCCCGGGCTTACGCACCGCCGGATTTAAATCCCCCATATTTCACTCCAAGTCTAATCCACAGTCTGATTATATCCAAAAATACCCATAGGCAAGCTGCGTAAACCTGCGTTATGCCATCCGGCAAGGGTTTCCGAAGCTTGCCTATAATATTACCTTATCGGCATTTATTTTATTAACTTTAGGATACGCCCGCCGCCGCATCGACCGACGTTCGCCCCTTTCCGGACGCGCCTATTCGCGTTTAGCCCTCCACCTGCCGCTGCCCTTCTTCAAAAGCGCTGATATTTATATCCTCGAATCCCGCCTTGACATTTCTCTTTATCGCCGCCGCCCAGTCTACCCCGTCCATCCCAAGGGCTTTTACCAGCGCGCCTAGCAAGACTATGTTCATCGTCCTCGTATTTCCTATGCGCTCCGCTATTTCACCCGCTTTGAAGATAGCCGTGTTCGCCTTTACCGACAATTCTTCCAGTATACCCTCCGGGTACGCCGCCTTCCCCATCAATATAGGCGCTGACGGTATCTCGAAGTCGTTTATCACAAACCTGCCGCCGGGTTTCAGATATTCCAGCCACCGCAGCGCTTCCATCTTCTCAAACGCCACTATTATATCTGCCTCGCCCTTTCCGACTATGGGCGAGTTAACCTTATCCCCGAACCTTATCTGTGTGCTTACATTGCCGCCCCTCTGCGACATGCCGTGTATCTCGGACATCTTAACGTCATATCCGGCTTCCATCAAGCCCTCTGACAATATCTTACTCGCGAGTATAGTCCCCTGACCTCCTACACCCACCAGAATTATACTTTTTACAACACTCATTTACTGCCTCCTTGTATCATCCGAAGCTGCGCCCGGTCGAATCTCCGCCGCCGAACCGAACCTGCCTCCGCCCGAAGCTGCGCCCGGTCGAATCTCCGCCGCCGAACCTGCCTCCGCCCGAATCTCCGCCGTCGATCCTGCCTCCGCCCGCGCCTTTATTCATTCCGCGTTTACACTGTCTTGGCGATCATATCTATAGCGTCGAAGCGGCACGCCTGTTTGCATACGGCGCAACCGGTACACGATTCACTGTTTATGACGATCTCTTTACCGGAATAAATCGCCGGGCAGCCTGTGTTTACGCACACTCGGCACTTTGTGCACTTCTCCTGATTAATGCTGCACTTTTTAGGACTTAAATCGAACTCCGCCCTGTCATTTCCTGTAGCTTTCTTCAAAATACACGGCCATCTGGTTATTATAACCGTAGGCTCGTTCTTCGACAATGCGTCGTCAATCGCCGCGCCCGACTCATCAAGCCTCAACGGATTCACAAGGTAGATATTATCGCCCTTTATCCCTATAGCCTTGCAGATAGCCGGTATGTCCGCCTCGTTTGTCTCCTCGCCCATGAGGGTGTATCCCGTTCCGGGATTGTCCTGCTGACCCGTCATGCCGGTGATCCTGTTGTCGAGAACGACGGAAACGCTGTTGCTTTTATTGTATACGGCGTCCATCAAGCTCGTTATGCCTGAATGGAAAAATGTAGAGTCCCCTATTACCGCTACGACTCGTTCTTTCTTTCCTGTCAGTTCAAACACCTTCGCCGCTCCGTGACCCGTACTGATGCTTCCGCCCATGCAGAAACACGAATCCATAGTGGAAAGCGGCGGCGCCGAGGCCAATGTATAACATCCTATATCGCCCGTAACGACAATATTCTTCCTTTTCGAAAGCGCGTAGAAAAATCCCCTATGAGGGCAGCCGGCGCACATGGTAGGCGGTCTCATAACCGCCTCTTTCTCCGTCATCAGCGTTTCGGCTTCATTACCAAAAATCGATTTACGCACGATATCCGCATTCAATTCGTCCCTTTCGGGTATGATCGCCTTACCGATGCATGCGATTCCCGCCGCCTTTATCTGCGCCTCCATATATGGATCCAGTTCCTCCACAACATAGAGTTTCTCGACCCTTGAAGCGAATTCTTCAACAAGCTTCATAGGCATGGGATAGCTCATGCCTATCTTGAGATACGACACGTCTTCGCCGAAGGCGTCTTTCGCGTATTGATAAGCGACGCCTGCGCTTATCACGCCCACCTTCGCGCCGCCGTATTCAGAGGTGTTCAAGGGTGATGCATTGGAATATTCCGTCATATTCGCTATGCGCTCCGACAACTTCACGTGCATGAGCTTAGCGTTTGCCGGCGTCGCCACATACTTTGATATATTGCGTTTATAATCCGGTACGGCGTGCTCCTGCCTGTCTTCAAGCGTCACAATACTCTTGCTGTGACAAACCCTCGTCGTCATCCTGATCATCACAATCGTGTCGAATCTCTCCGACAGTTCAAAGGCAAGCTTCACGAAATCCTTCGTTTCCTGACTGTCCGAAGGCTCAAGCATGAGAACCTTTGCCGCAGCGGCATAATTCCGGTTATCCTGCTCGTTCTGCGAACTGTGCATGCCCGGATCGTCAGCCGATATCAAAACACAGCCGCCTGTAACGCCCGTATAAGCGAATGTGAAAAGCGGATCCGCGGCTACATTGACGCCTACATGCTTCATAACCGCCATAGAACGCGCGCCCGCCAGCGAAGCGCCTATAGCCGCCTCCAAGGCCACCTTCTCGTTAGGCGCCCATTCACAATAAAGCGATTCTCTATAATTTGACAAATTTTCCAATATTTCGGTACTTGGGGTTCCCGGATAGGCCGAAGCAAATAGTAGTCCCGCCTCCCATGCGCCCCGCGCTGCCGCCTCATTACCGGTCATTAACATCTTTTCCATAAGCAACTCCTCTCCTGCCATACACACCGGCGCCTCATCCCGCCGTTCTTCATCACCCATCCGTCTCAGCCGCCCTGCCGTTCTTCCGGTCTGCCTACCGCAGACCTCGGCAATCACTCACGCTTCTTCTATCCCTCATAACCTCCGCGGCGGATAAGCTCCGCCTTATTTCTATATTTATCAGAAAGCTCCTTCTGATTTTCGAACTCGTATATACCCGCCAGCTCGTCCATAGACTCCACATGTGATGGATTTAAGCGCAGCGCCTGTTTGAACATGGCTACAGCCTCATCTACCCGCGCTTTGTTCGCATAGGACGCGCCCAGATAATAATAAAGCGGCCACCAGTCCTTATATTTGCTCCCAAGATATGGTTCGAGTATAGTGATCCCCTCATCCCACCGCCCGCTAACCGCCGCGTTACATCCGCGTTCGATCTCCACCGGATCTGAAAGTTGCTCTAATCGCTCGTTTATCTCCTTACGCTCCTTAGCATTTGTGGATTTTTTTATATAATCCTTCCATGTAATATACGCCTTCTGGTAAAGCCCCATATTGAGATACGCATAGCCCAAATAATAATACGCCATAGAGAAGTTCGGATATTTCCATGTAGTGAGTTCAAAAAATTCGAGAGCCTCCGCCTTAAAATTCCCGATGTAGTCAGCATCATCGCTTTCAAGGTACATCGCCCTGCAAACTCTGGCATATCCGTACATAGCGTCAAGATTCCCCGGCTCTACACATAACGCCGCCCTGAAATGAATACAAGCGCTGTCGAAATTCTCTTTCTCTGCGGCATTTTTAGCCTCAACATTTAATGCTGCCGCCGCTTTATTTCTGAAATTGATTTTAATGAATTCAATATAATGATCTGTATACGGGAAATGCGGATCTATTCCCATTATCCACGCCATGTTCTCCCCGATATGTGAAATCGAAAGCCTTGTATATATGCTGCCGGAATCAAGAGCTTTGATATCCTCAGTTCTGAACGGTACCGGCACTCCACGCATAAAACCCATCTTACACCGCTTTATATAATCCTCCGAAAACTTATCGAAGGCGAATTTCTCGATGTGCGCTTTCAGATATTTCCCTATGCGATCTCCCCTGCGTTTTATATCAAGCTTCTCAAGCTCGTCAAACTTGTTTTGCCGATAGGACTTGTTATGTCCATCAAACTTGTTAAGTTTATCAGTTTCCATATACGCCTCTTCTACTCAACCACCCTGCACTAAAGCCACTTATCTCTAATTCCCTATTGCAATTTCTAACCACAATGTAAAATTAGCCTTCTTGAATGCCTCTTGTGTGATGACCTGATTTTCATAAGGCTTGCATTTTGGGTTTCGGAGGTTCAGGAACATTGATATCGGATTGTACGGTGTAGGACTCAGCTTGTCCTGAATCATCTTCACAATGACACTGGCCATGAAAGTGAGCAGAAGATGACCTCGAAATCGAAGGTCTGCTCAATCTGTTGTCGTGTGTAGTAAACCGACAATATCTTTGACTTGGCTATGCGCCTTGTAGATACTAGAACGAATATGCCCGTCGCGGAGATCTACTCATAGCCCTCCCGTTCAGTCAACCTGTTGGCAGTTGTCCTCATAAACAGCTTATGTATCTCGTTGCCCTTTATTATAATAAATTATACACTGTCTTACGAAAGGTTTTTACGTAAAAACCGCAACATTTTCAATAGTTTTATCGGCTTATACTACTACCATGTGTATATTTTCCCGAGATAAAAAGTTTTATCTTTTTATTGTATCATATTCTCGTTGATTTTTCAATGTTTTTCGTGTTTTTGCCATGTCATTTTTGCCAGGGCAATCGCATAAAACAAATTCTCGAACAAGACAAACGGGAAGAATAAGCCGAAAATGATGTAGAGGGATTCTGTTGCATTATGTAGCGTTTCTGCTTTGCTTATTCTCCCACGCATAGCATTGGGCTTGATATAATATCTAGCCATTCAGCAGACACTAATTACATAGGACAAATAAAACACAGTAATGGCCATTTAGAATAAGCTTTTTCCATCCGTTCTTTAACTTCAGATTTATGGAGATTTATAAACTCCTCATACTTCAAATTAAGCGGCATCAAATTTTTATTTAGATAAATATGTTCTGCAGAAAAACCCGTTTCTTCATGACCAATCCAAACAGCAAATTCGGTTTTTTTAAATACGTGCGGCCAAATAAATAGGACAGTATCCAAATCATTATCTGTAACCGCCAGATTTCCGGCATTTTTTAAAAATCTTGGAAAGGCAATCGTATACTGATACCCATTTTCAGAAATATTGTAGACATTACTCTTCAGTTTATCGCTTTTCCTTGCAAAAATTAAGTATTTCATAAATACAAATATAAACCATAAAAAACAGTACAACACAAATAATGAGACACATACCAAAACCAAAACACCTATTGTATTCATTCCAATCCCCCATAATGTATATGTTGCTTAATTGGCATAGAATATATGGATTTTATATAATTGCACAAATATGCCGGAATACTTCAAATGACCTATCATGAACACAGATAGGGATTACATCTGCAATCCCTATCTGTGAAATTATATAACAAAAAATCTTTAGTTCACCATACGCATTTGTATGTGACCGTATTTCCAGAGTGATTAACAGCGATAAAAGACTCCTCGTTGGCAGACATTTCAGGGGCGGTATGCACCCCACTCCCATTCGTCACACTGGCATAATGTGGCTTCGTAGTGTGTTCTCCATTCGCAAAATCAAGATTGAGATCACTATAGCCATATATCAACCTTCCGATACCTTGATCTGACAAAGTCGCTGATAACGTCCATGCAGCCGAAAATGTGGTGGCTGTTTTGGATATCTGTCCCATATTCTATATTTCCTCCCTTATCACCAGATACACTTATATGTTGTGCTGGTTCCTGTATGCGTCACCATAATTATTGAGTTATCACCCCCTAATTCTTCTGGCCCAGGGAATATCCCACTTCCATTCCTAATTGACGCATAATGACTAGCCGAAGTATGAGCAGCTATCGCAATATCCAAATTATCGTACTTCTCATAAGCATACCCAATTCCAGCATTACCGCTTGTATACGTACCGCTTTTCGACGAGTTAAAATCACCCTACCACCACTTCAAGTGGTGGTATGCGGGAAGGACCCTATAAGGGTCCGTTAAGTTCATTACTCGCTACGCCTAAAGGCGTGGTTTCACAAGCTAATCTGTCATGATTTA
>JAISED010000009.1 GCA_031264295.1 Eubacteriales Family XIII. Incertae Sedis bacterium
GTATATGCGGGAATAGTAAGCCAAGTGCTGTATGCATCATCATCTTTATCGGATTTAAGAACCATTTTTAATTCCAACCGATAAAATATAGTAGTCAATGCGAACGAATATATCGACAGTATGAATACCAGAAATAATGGCTCGCCGTTGTTTAGTAATCCTCTTGTCAGCAAGTTTAAGCAAGATTAAGCAAGTTTTTCAGCAAGTTGTTAGTAACTTAACTAATTTTGTTCGGCGCCTTCATACCATTTCGCGGCGTCCTCCTTGTAGGCGTTTTATTTCGCTTTCACTTCAATTCCTCGTCTAAAAGTCGCTTTAACTTGCCAAGTTCTGCCGCTTCTTGTGTTGTCATATATTCCATCAAAACACACCTAGCTCGTTACTTTCCTTACTATACAACGCATAAGCGTTGCATGTCAAGCGTCATACGAAACTTTACGCAGATATTGAGAATAGTATAAAATATGCGTTGTGCTCCGAACGCAGATATGTTAATATGCTGTATGGGCATCTTCATGAATAACAACAAACAGATTGAGTATAAATTGATAAGAAGCAGGCGTAAGACACTTTCACTGCGTGTCACTAAGGAAGCGGCGGTGGAGGTTCGCGCTCCGCTCAGGATGGCGGCGGGTGAGATTGACCGCTTCGTCAGCTCGAAACGCGATTGGCTGGAGGCAAATATCGAAAGAGTTTCGCGGGATATGGAGCAGCGTTCCGTGTTTTTGCTTGATTATGGCGGCAGTGTTACCATGCTTGGAAGTGAATATACGATCAAGGCGAAACAGGGAAACAACATCGGCTATGACGACAGCTGTATATTCATACCGCCGGGGTTGTCCGGCGATGAGATAAAGCTGGCGATTATTGCGTTGTATAAGCATACGGCGAAGGTTCACATAGGCACAAGGATCAACGAATTCGCGGCTATTATGGGCGTCTCGCCGGCGTCGGTCAGGATTAACAGCGCAAAGACGCGTTGGGGTTCGTGTTCGGGTAAAGACAATATCAATTTTTCATGGCGGCTTATCGTTGCGGCGCCGGAGATCGTAGATTATGTAATCGTGCACGAACTCGCGCATATAAAATCACATGATCATTCGCCGCGCTTCTGGGCGCATGTAGAAAACGTAATACCGGAATATAAATCACTGCGCAAACAGCTGAAGAGTGTAAACGAGGCACTTAATAAACAGGAATGGGATTAAAAAATATGCGACTGACTGTATTGAAGAAGGGACTTGCCGCCGTTTTGGCGGTATTTATGTGTACCGCTGTGAGCAGCTGCGCGGTTTACGACAACTTCGCCGATGCCTTTGGGGATGATTCCTCATCCAGCGATGTGATCAAAATAGGCGTATTCGAGCCGCTTTCCGGCAACGATAAGGAGTTTGGGAAGCTTGAGCAGATGGGAATAGAACTTGCGCACAGTCTGTATCCTGACGTGCTTGGGACGCCTATTGAACTTATTACAGGTGATAACCGCTCCGATATCGGCGAGGCGCGGACGGCGGCGAAATATCTGACGGATAGAGAAGTGTGTGTTGTGCTGGGCAGTTATAGGAGCACACTGTCGCTGGCGGGCGGGGAGGTATTCAGTGAAAGCAGCGTTCCCGCCATATCCATTACGAATGCAAATCCGCTGGTAACGAATACAAACGAATATTATTTCAGAGTCAGATATGTGGACGCGTTTCAGGGCGTAGCTATAGCGAAGTACGCCGTGGAAGAGCTGCAGGCGAAAAAGACCGCGATAATGAGGGAGATAGACAATGATTACGCGACGGTTTTGTGCCGATCATTCAGCGAGAAGTTTATCGCGCTGACATCGAACGAGGACTCGGTGGTATATACTGCGGACTATCCTGCGGGAACCACGGATTTTACTGACGAACTCATAAAGATCAAAGAAGCGGAAGCGGCTATTATCTTCGTACCCGCGAGCGCCGAAACCGCACTTGCGGTTGCGGAACAAGCCGACAAGCTGGGGATCAGCGCGATGCTGCTTGGGACAGATCTCTGGGAAGAGTCCGACGTCCTTCTGGAGGCGACAAGCAGCGCCGCCTTGGGCAGAATGGCGTTTTCATCGGACTACGGGCAGAATTCTGAACAATCCGAACTGGCGAAAATATTCGCCCAGGCATATGGAGAGGAATTCGGCTTCGAAGTGGAACCCGATCACGCTGTGGCGCTTGGATTTGACGCTTATATGCTCGCCCGTGACGCCATAGAGAGAGCCGGATTGCCGGTGGAACCCGAGGCGGTCAAAACAGCCTTGGCGGCGACAAAATCATTTCCCGGCGTTTCCGGGAATATCACCTTCGATGGAAACGGCGACCCCATAAAATCCGTCTCCATTATGAAACCATTAGATGGAAAATTTGTAAATATTTATATAGCAGAACCCAACTGGGCGCCTGTTTCATAGTCAACCCGCAGCAAGCACCGTAACGCAGCATCCGCTAACCCGCAGTAAGCGCCGTAACGCAGCAGCCACTAACCCGCAGCAAGCGCCGCAACGCAGCATCCGCTAACCCGCAGTAAGCGCCGTAACGCAGCAGCCACTAACCCGCGGCAAGCGCAGTAACGCAGCGGTCGTTAACTCGTAGCAAGCGCCGTAAAGCAGCTGCCGCTACTCGTAGCAACCGCTAGTCCGTGACGAAGCTAATCTCGATCCCAGGCGCCTGCGTCAAAAATACGGCTGTGCCGTAGCACAGGCCGAAAGACGCCGTATCGCCCGGTTTGAAGTCTCTGGCGGCATCCTCAATATCAAGAATCGTATGGTCGCTGGAAGCGCCCAGCACGACGACACCCTCATCCAATGGAACCAGTTGATCCGTCCAAGCGTAGTCAATGCGGCCGATGGCGGCTAAGGCGCGCTTGCGTATGCCCTTATCCTCATATGTAGGTCTGTTGCGGAAGGCGTCGAACATGATTTCACCTATGGGGTGCGAGGGTTTGACCTTGACCTCGATTATCTCGGCGCGCAGCACAAAGACGTCATTATAAAGGAAGTCTGTTTCGTAGCCCCACAGATCCGCCAAATCGCGCCCGATAATTATATTCTCACCTATGCGGAGATTGTTTATTTTCCCCGGCATATTTTTATCCATGATACGCGGGAACGAGGTAGAAGCGCCGCCCGATATGATCTTGAGTTTTCGGCCTATAGCGTCTTCCACTGCCTCGGCAAGCTCCGCGAATTCCTGCATCTTTTCAACAGTAGGGGCGATAGAGCCGTAACAGCCCAAGTTGGTTCCCACACCCACAAGATCCAGATTCTCAAGCTCGTTCTCCACACTGAGCGCACAGTCCAATAGCTCACGCCTGTCCCAAATACCCTCGCGCAGATCGCCCATTTCCGCCATGAGCAAGACGCCGTGCCGCTTCCCCTGAATTCCAGCCTCCTTGTTGAGTATTTCCAGGGTCGTGATCTCGGAGTTTAGGCTGATATCCGCCAGACGAACCACTTCAGCCGCCTCGCTATGCATAGGCAGACGCAACATCATAAGCGGCAGATCGACTCCGTACTTCCTTGCCCCTTCCAATTGATCCAGACGCGACGACGCGATGTACTCACATCCCGCGCGCGCCATGGCGGCGGCGCACTCCGGCAGCCCGGAACAACCCTTGATCACCCCCGCGACGCCGATCCCAAGCTCGGCACAGCGCTTGACCGTCTCCTGGGCGTTGTGCTCTAACTTACGCAAATTCACTTCAATAACCGGATACATAACCGTTGCCCCCAATCTTGTTCGCTTCGACAAACCGCCTTGCCATCTTGTACGCAGTCGTCTCGAATACGCATATCCACACTATTATCCCAATCTTGTTCGCTTCTCACCATTATATCCCACTCTTATTCGCTTCGACAAAGCGTTTTATCTTCTTGCCCGTAGTCATTTCAAATTCTTCTTTTCTCACGATGATCTTGCGTATTCGCTTGAACAGCGCCAGATTCTCGTTTATCTTATCCACCCTATCCCACAGGAATTCTTCGATCTGTTTGTCCGTATAAGCCCCGCCTAGCTGCTCTTTAAGCGCATCCTCATCCGGCCGGATGGTAGCGACAATCAGGGTCTCGCCCGTCACATCGCCCTCAACGCCCCAAACCATACATTCACTGATCGTCTCATCCTGCCCGAGGTAGTATTCTAATTCCTCGGGGAAAACATTCTTGCCGTTCTTGGTGATTATTACATTCTTTTTTCGACCTGTGATAAAGACATAGCGGTCTTCGTCTATGTAACCGATATCGCCGGTGTGGAACCAACCGTCCGTAATCACATCCTCTGTAGCATTTTGATTATTGTAATATCCCATCATCACATGATCGCCTTTTACGCATATCTCGCCGATACCCATGTCGTCGGGATTCTCTATCTTACCGTCAAGTCCGGGGATCAAATAGCCCGCTGAATTATTCTTGATAGAGGTGTCGGGGTTCAGCGCGCAGATCGGCGAGCACTCTGTCAGACCGTAACCTTGGAGAGCGGTTATGCCGAAGTCCCTTATGCCCTGCAATATAGCGGGATCTATCGCCGCGCCACCGCAGATCACTATCTTCATCCTGCCGCCGAAGGTGGCGAGAATCGGCTTAAAGAACACTGGAGCAAGATTTATCCCCCACTTCTTTGTTACAGTATTGGTCTTAAGTACCCGGCGCAGCATATTAGCCTTGCCGCTTTTTTTGGCGGTTTGCCATATTCTTCGGTAAAGACTCTCAAGAATGAGAGGAACAGCCAAAAGAACGGTAGGCCGGATCTCAGACAAATTCTTGACTATGTATTTCAGCCCTTCGCAGTACGCGATAGCCGCGCCGCGATAGAGAGGTATCAGAAAACCGCATGTGCATTCATAGCAGTGGTGTATAGGTAGAATGGAAAAGAATATATCCTCTTTAGTAATGCTCACGACTGTGGGCGGCAGGACTATGCCGCTTACCAGATTCTTGTGTGACAGCATAACGCCCTTGGCGATGCCCGTCGTCCCGGATGTGAACAGCAAGGCGCAAAGTTCGGTATTCACAATTTCGGCGTTGAGATAGTCGCGGTTGCCGGCGCTGATGAGCCTAACTCCCTCATCCAGACAATCAGACAGCAACAATACGTCGTCGCCGATCCTGCCCCCAGTTCCGTCGCCAGTCATGTCGCCAGTCCTGCCGCCGGTTACGCCGCCAGCCACGCCGCCGGTTACGTCGCCACTCCTGCCCCCAGTTCCGTCGCCAGTCATGTCGCCAGTCATGTCGCCAGTCCTGCCGCCAGTCATGTCGCCAGTCCTGCCGCCTGTTACGTCGCTAGCCCCGCCACCGGTTACGTCGCCAGTCCTGCCGCCGCTTAGATCCACCAGCATCCTGAGATTTGTGTTCCCATTATCGCGGATTTTTATGAACATATCCCGATATTTCTTCGTAAATAAAACACATTCCGTTTCGGACTCGATTATCAGCTGTTCTATTTCATGTAAACGAAGTTCCTTGTCCAGCGGAACCACCACGCCTACGCCGCAGACGACCGCCAGATATGATATAGCCCACTGATAACAATTCTCCCCGATAACAGCGATGCGCTTTCCTTTAAGCCCCTTTGCGGTGAGCGCCGTTCCCAGCGCGTCTACATCCGCTTTCATTTTATTATATGTTATCGGTCTGTATGGCGCGCCGTTGCTGTCCTTCACATAAAAGGCCGTGCGCTCCCCATACATTTCAGCGCTTGATTCGATCATATGCCGTATATCGGTGATCGCCCTGACATCCCTATAACAGAGCCGCGAATCATCGCTCAGCTTGATTTTATCGATCATTGCGGAGGCTTCACTAAGCTCATCCTCTTTTATCTTTTTATAACTGGTTTCCATCATCATTCCCACCTCATTGAATTTATAAATACCATTTAGCCGCTTATACTGTGCGGCGTCAATGCTCTACAGTAAATCGTTTGATCTTCTTGGTCGTCGTTTTTTCGAACTCTTCGTCCCTCAGAGCGAAACGCTTCACCCGCTTGTAAAGCGGCAATTTTTCATTAACACGGTCGAGCTCTTCCTTGATGATCCGCTTAAGCTGCGCGTCATTTAACCGAATTCCGTGGGTCTCATTAATATACTCATAGTTCGGGAAAATGTCGGCGCAAATGATGATGTCCCCTGTATTGGAATCGTCTTTGCCCCATACTATAACCTCTTCGATATACGGTATCTTATACAGGTAATACTCTAACTCTTCCGGCGAAATATTCTTGCCGTTTTTTGTTACGATTATATTCTTCTTTCTGCCGGTCACAAACAGGAAGCCTTCATTGTCCATGTAGCCGTAATCACCCGTGTGCAACCAACCGTCTACGATCACCCTTGCCGTCTCCTCGGGATCATCGTAATACCCTAACATTACCGAGTCGCCTTTACAGATGATCTCGCCTATACCATTTTCATCCTTGTCAATGATCTCCACCAATGTTCCGGGCATGGGCAGTCCTGCGGCGGCAGGCTTGCTGTAGCGATCTTTGTTAACCGCGATGATGGGTGAATTTTCAGTCATACCGTAGCCCTGTATAGTGCATACCCCCATAGCGTTGAAATCCTCTATGACTAATGGGTCTATAGGCGCGCCGCCTGCTATCATCAGCTTCATTTCGCCGCCCATTGCCTGGTGAACCTCCTTGAACAGCCGTTTCGTGGACTTGATATTCTGTCCGCCAACCAGCTTTGAAAGCATAATAGCCTTGCGCATTTTCCCGGCCTTCCCCTTACTTTCGGCATTTTTCCAGACTTTTTTATGCATATTTTCGAATATCAGAGGAACCGCCAAAATTACGGAAGCCTTAGATTCGGCCATGTTTTTTACAATATACTTCAGCCCCTCACATATAGCCACCCTACATCCCTGAAAGATTGCTGTCATTATATGGCATGTCATTTCGTAGGTATGGTGCATAGGCAGCACAGACAGCCCCGTAAACCCTGTTACGTTTACATATTTTGACATATTGTAGACGTTCGCGGCAAGATTTTTATGTGACAGCATCACTCCCTTCGATAATCCCGTAGTTCCTGAAGTAAACAGCAATGAACACATAGAGTCGCAGTCTATTTCAGCGTCAAGATAGGCGTGTCTGCCGACAGCGATGAGCGTCTTGCCTCTTGAGATAATCTTGGTTAAAGATTTACGGCTTTCCGTATGTTCAGCGGCGTCCATGCTTATGAGCATCCCGACGTTCGCCAAGGCACAGGCCTCATCAATGGCGCCCTCGCACTTGCTGGAATAAATCACCGCGTCCACCGACGCGCGTTTGAAGATATCGCCGATCTCATCCGCGCCGAGTTCCCTGTCGATGGGGACTATGACACCGACGCCGTTTATCACCGCCAGATACGAAATGGCCCATTCATATCTGTTCTCGCCTATAAGTGCAACCTTTCCGCCAGCGAGTCCCAACTCCATAAGCGCGGCGCCAAGAGAGTCGATATCCTCCTTCAACTGTCCGTAGGAGATTGCCCTATATGCACCGCCGGGTTTATCCTTCACAAGAAAAGCGTCCTTGTCTGAGAAAAGGACAGCGCTGGAATTAACCAAATCCTTTATATTACTAATCTCCCTCGGTTTATATAACGCGTCTTTATATCTTATGCTATTCAAAATTCCCGCCTTCCATTTACAAAACGCCATGTACTTTAAGCCGCATTATTGTGAACATTATGATTGTATAAGACTTACGGCTATGTAGTTACTATTATAGTAGACCTAATATTCTATGTCAATGTATGTATGCTGAAAAGAGGCGCCTCTGAACTTTCAATAAATTGGTCTTGACCGGCGTGCTTATTACAGAACTGAACCAAGGCTATGCGGAAGTATCAGGGTGAGGGATAGAAGAATTGACATAAATCAATAAATAATTGCAAAAAGAGACAATAAAACAAAAAATATTACAAAAATACAATAATTATTCTCAAATTGTTGTACTGAGTTATTCTTTTGTGGTAAAATAATATTAATTTGTATGCTTAGAGGTTAATATAAGGGGGGTTACGTACATGGGGAGACATGATTTTTCGCGTCGCCGGATAATGGGCGTTTTTGCTGTTACCGCGATTCTTACATTAGCATTTTCAGTGCTGCCGGAAGCAGTCTTTGCGGAGGGCGCTAAGCCGCCTGTGGTACTGCGGCAGCCTGCGGACGCCACTTACGCCGAGAACGCGACGGCGCGTTTCTATGTGTCCGCCTCCAGTCCGGAGGGCGGATATCTCACATATCAATGGTATCGATCAGAAGCATTTCCAGCGCCCGTAAGCGATCCCAACGGGGATGGGAAAGCCGC
>JAISED010000085.1 GCA_031264295.1 Eubacteriales Family XIII. Incertae Sedis bacterium
CGCGCCTGCCCGATGAACGTCAAGGTGCGCGACCCGAAACGCTCTCGCGAGAATGGCACGGAATGTATCCTTTGTTTTACGTGCGCCAAGTCATGCCCAAAGAAGGCGATTTGATATTGCCACTCGGCAAGCGGCTTTTGTGTAGGATGAAATGTCATCTTGGCATACGCGCTATTGTTGCGAAGAACAACGATGTTTGGAAACCGGCGGAACAGTGGAAACAAGCGGAATCCAATGAGGGTTCCACCAACGGAGGAATGAAATATGCTGACCTTTATCTGCTATCAAAAATGCTCGACCTGCCAAAAAGCGAAGCCCTCTTGGGCAGTTACCACGCGCAATATGAGATTCGCGACATCAAGACGGACAACCCAAGCTATGACTTTTTAAATACATCTAAGCCGACATTTATACCTCTAAGAGCAACCGCTGAAGGCGATGGATTTACCGTTAGCTGGAATGCTAGTACTAGAACCGCAACCGTTTATGGCGTAAGCAGATGGTGTAACTAGTTTCACTGTTGGAGTAGGAAAAGCTGGTTGCGAAACATATATAGATGCTAATGGCAAAATGTGGGTTCATGAAGAGACATACTATTATAATACAATGCTCACATATAATGACAAATCCGCAGAAGTACAGTTAATTCGGTTGGCGGAACTTGGTATAAAAACTTTAGCGGTCCGGTAAACTATAATGTTAGGATACCAATAGAACAAGGATTTAATGACTATAGAAAGGGAAAATGGTCTTTATTGGAGCATTACCGATGTCGATATAGACACTTCGCCAACAGGTGAATATAGCATAAAAAAGTACTGGACTGATATTGGCGGTTGGGGATGGAAGGGAAAGGTGTATCTTGTAAAACACGGTTTCATTGATAAAAAATATTGGATTTGTTTTATTTCAGTTATTTAAATATGATTTGTATATAATCGCAAATGCAAAATCTTTTGGGCTTGGGATTATGCTGGGACTATTAGAGCTTCTTGTGTATGCAGTATATGCTATTATATTTGTTATTTCAACATTTGGTGCAGTAATTCATGCAATTCGAAATTTAAATACAGAAAAATGGAAATCATTTGTTCCGGTATTCGTATATGCATCAGCATAACGCCGCGGCATTAACAAACAGACTCCCCGCAAGGCTTATTATCAAGCTCTGCGGGGAGTCTCTTAGGCAACACGAATCGGAGGAAGCAATAGAACTACACGATCCAGCTGATTTTGCTCACATCCGGCTCATGGGGTTTGCCATCGGGATTTTCAGCATAACCCAGCAGCACCGCAATGCCGATCTCGTAGGCCTCAGGGAAGCCGAGACGCGTCTTGAATTCCATTCCCCTTTCCCCGGAGAAGGAGAAAGCGGAAAGCCCGCAAATCAGGCTGTTTATACCCAGCGCGGCCGAGGAAAGCGCGATGTTCTCCGCGACGATGCCGCAATCGAAAAGCTCGGCGCCGCCGGGCGCGGACACGCCGATCGGTATGATCATCATACAAGGGGCATTATAGTAGAGCTTGCCGCCGCGTGACATAATGCGTTCGTAAATGCCCTTATCGGGATAGGCCGCGAGGTTTTTCATCCCCTCAGCCTCCAAGTCGGCAAGCAGTTCCTTGTTTTTCAGCACGATGATGCGCCAAGACTGGCGGTTCATCCCGCTGGGCGAAGCGGCGGCAGCCTTAGCAATGACATCAAGATCCTCGTCCGGTGGGAGTTTGCCGTTGAAAGCGCGGCAAGAAAAGCGGGTGCTGATTGCTTCAATCGTATCCAAAATCATAGTAAGCTCCATTCCGCCGCTGACATATGCGGCACAAATAGTGATGAAAGGCAACCCTTTACACTAGGTACTTCTATCTTAGTTTAAGCAGCCTTTAGACTGAGTTCAGTATCAGTACGTCAAAGCAATATTAGCATATTTTTAAGTGAATTACAACGTTATTTTTAACATCCGCCGTTGTAGTCTGAACCGCCGTTGTAGACCGTCTGCGGCGGCGACTGCTCCGGCGCGTCGCGCCAGGGTTCGAGGATCAACTTAGCCTTGAACAGATCGCCGTCGACAACTACCTCAAACCAGCCGTTTTGTAATCTGGCGAGATCCTTAGCTATAGCTAAACCAAGCCCGCTGCCCTCCGTCGTTCTGGACTCGTCGCCGCGCTTGAAACGCTCCATAAGCTCATCTGCGGGTATGTTGAGCGAGGCTCGCGAGATATTCTTCATCTCAAGTATTGTGAGGATCTCGCGTCCCTGAACGTCCCGTTCCACGATGTCGATATACACGCGCGAACCTTCAAGGGCATATTTTAGAACATTGCCCATGAGATTCTCTACGATACGCCAGAGAAGCTGCCCGTCCGCCTTGACATAGTATTTTTCATTTGTAGCGTTTAATATCACCTCAAGGCGTGCCGCGGCAAAGCCCGTGTTCATTTCGCCCAGCCCCTGTCTGACCAGCGACAATATATCCACGCGTTCGAAATGCACGGGGATAGTCCCACTGGAGGCTTTAGCGGCGTCGAACAGATCCTCGGTGAGCTTCTGCAGCCGTCTGCTTTTCTGATCCAGTATATCAAGGTATTCAGGCGCGGATGGACTCGTAAGCCCCTCGCGTTTAAGCAGATCGATATAAGTGATAATGGAAGTCAGAGGCGTTTTGAGATCGTGAGACACATTCGATATCAGATCTGTTTTAAGCCGCTGATTTTTCAGCTCATTGCGTATAGCGACGCCCGAAGCATTGGAAATTTCATTGATGCCGCGGGCTAATTCGTCGAATTCGCTGTGCGCGTCATCCGCTACGGGGATCTGCCAGGAGAGATTGCCGTTTCGAACCTCATCTACACCCTTTTTTACCGCGGCGTATTTTTCTAACCATCGCGGCGCGAATATCAGGACAAGAACCAGCATTACAGGGGCAAGCACTACAGTGGCGGATAACAGGATCAAGGCTAGAGCGACGACGACCAACTTTGTCATAGGATTCTGCCGATCGAAAACACGGTGCGCACCGCGGTAGAACAAGATACAGAGCTTCCCGATGATGGTGGTGCGGATAAATGTACCCGCTTTCATGTTCCTGATACATGAGAGTAGAAACCAGAGACCTATGGATGCGAGCGCCGCCAGAGGAAGGGCAAATAAAAGGACATCCACATAGCTTCCGGTTGAAGCCCAGTTATAGCGGGTGAAAGTCACCGCATAGTCAAGCAAAATCCACATGCCTACCGCGACGGCGATCATAGCGGCGATTTGGACTTCGATGAAAACGCGATCAAATGCGTATAAAACCACTTCATTGTTTCTGCCTCTGCGTCCCGTCGCGCTAAACAGATATAACAGAAGTATCAATGCCAACAGGCTTCCGCCGAGTATTGTCGGCGCCAAAACCATCAATTGCGCCTTAACGCTGTCAAACATCGCTGCGCGCTCCGCCAGATAGGAATCATCAAAAGAGATGCACCCGGTGAACGAGGTGGCGGGATCAGCATAGTTTATAGACAGATTCTGTTTTATTTCATTGTCAATATACTTGTAGCGGGCAGGCGCGACGGGATATTTAATAATCTCGTCATTTGAATAGATCAAATAGGCCGGCTTCTCCTTGAAAGCGGCCATATTTACGGAACTGCCGCTTGTAATAATCTGATTCGTCAGAACATACTCGCCATCGCTTATATAAAAATCAAACCCCTTTATCTGTTTGAGCTCTTTAACATTCAGCCTGAAATTTCTGAGCTGATTTGCGATGACGACTTGTTTTATTTTTTCAACGGAATCCTTGTTCTGACGGGCGAACTCGGCTATAATAGCGTTACGTTCATAACCTGAAGCGCTTTCTAAATCTTCACGCCAAGGTCTCAGCTCAGGGGCTTCCCGCCTGATTGTATCGCGGTCATAAGACCAGGCGCCATAATAAATTAGATCATGAATCGCGTCGTTAACTGTATCCTCATCAATCGCTTTACCGGCTGCTATATAGTCCTCGCTTTTGTAAGCTTGGAACTGATAGGCCAGACTACTGAACCTGCCTGCAAGATCCATCTGCATCGAATAGCTTTCCCTATAATTCCGATCAACAAAGAAATTTCGCAAATCGCCGGGCGTTAATCCGCCGAAGTCGATTTTAAATAGTCCCACAAAGCCTGTTACCGCAGCTGTGCCGAAGATAACACACAGGAAAAAAGCAAGAGCGCGTACGCCAAACCAATCACTGAATCTTTTCGATTTTGTATCCAATGCCCCACACCACCTTCAAATATTTCGGATTTTTGGGATCGAATTCGATCTTCTCCCGTATCCGCCGTATATGCACCGCTACCGTATTTTCCGGGCTGTAAGCCGGTTCATTCCAAACCTGCTCGTAAATCTGCTCCATAGAGAAGACCTTGCCCGCGTTCTCTGTCAAGAATCTAAGAATGCCGTATTCAATGGGCGTTACAACCACCTGCTCACCATCAAGCGTAACACTTTTCGCCTCATCATCGACAGTGAGACCGCCGCTTCTGAATACCCCGCTTTTCTTGGCAATGCTGCCGAGATCCGTGTATCTGCGCAGCTGCGACTTGACACGAGCCATAAGCTCCAGCGGGTTGAACGGTTTCGTCACGTAGTCGTCCGCGCCCACGTTGAGTCCTGTGATCTTATCATAATCCTCGGATTTCGCCGACAGGATTATTATGGGGATATTCTTACCCTCCCGGATCTTCATGGTCGCCCTCATGCCGTCCATGCGCGGCATCATAACATCCATGATGATGAGGTGAATATCCTCACGCTCAACCACTCCAAGAGCGTCCAAGCCATCGGCGGCGAGAAAGACACCATAGCCTTCGCTTTTCAGATAAATCTCGATCGCACCCGCTATCTCTGCGTCGTCGTCGCAAATCAGCACATTCATAAAAACTCCATTCCTTCGCCTCAGCCGGCGACGCGAATGACAATGAAAACGGGGCACAGCCCCAACTTTCACGCCAACGCTATTACGCCGCCTTGCGCATGCGGCGATCATTCCTATAGTGTTGCAACAACATTATATTATATTTATTATCTTACAGAAAGACCTATGTGTTTCTTACGATTTCATTAAAGGGAATTTCTAAAGAGGACTTCTAAAGGAGACTCTTCGAAATCCTTATGGCGCCTTTGAGACTATGATCTGACTTGAACTCAGTATTAACTGCGCGTCTCACTTAGAGCGGCTTCGATGGTGTTTATTAAGACGGTGAAATCCACAGGTTTGGCGAGATGACCATCCATACCGGAGTCGAGGGCGCGATTAACGTCTTCAGCGAGTACGTTTGCGGTCATGGCGATAATCTTGATCGATTCCGCATCGTTTCTGCTGCAGGCGCGGATCTCCCTTGTGGCGGCGCAGCCATCCAGAACCGGCATTTGTATATCCATGAGAATAATGTCATAATATCCGTCAGTCGATACGCGGAATTTGTTAAGCGCTTCGAGTCCGTCTTCCGCGCAGTCCGTGGCAATGCCTGTTTCGCGCAGGACTTCCAGCAGGATTTCCCGGTTGATCTCTATGTCGTCTACGATAAGTACGCGGCGACCGCTGAAATCGCGCGGCACATCAGAGACCTCCGTATCTTTTTCGGGATGGGATTTGGCCGCATCCGATACGAAACGCACATTTATAGTAAATGAAAAGGTACTGCCCTTGCCGGGCTCACTGTAGAACGTTATGCCGCCGCCCATCATTTCGACCAAATTCTTGCAGATAGCCAGTCCTAAACCTGTTCCGCCGAAGCGGGTGCTCACACCTGCGTTTGCCTGTTCGAAGGGCGAAAACAGCTTTGCCGCCTGCTTCGGCTCGATGCCGATGCCTGTGTCGCGGATGGTGAATCGGTAAACGCCAAAGCCGCCGTCATGTGACTCTTCGTTGACGGTCAAGTCGATTTTTCCGCCCGAATTTGTGAATTTTACCGCATTAGATAGGAGATTGATGAGGGTTTGATTGAGCCGAAGGGCGTCGGTGTAAAGCTCGTCATGCTCTAGATGCGCTATGTTGAGCATGAGATCAATGTTTTTCTCTTTCGCTTTAAGTTCGAACATGGATACAACAAAATCAATACTTTCGGTGAGAGAGAACATTTCTTCGTCCAGGGACAATTTGCCTGCTTCAAGCTTTGAAAAATCCAATATATCGTTGATGATGCCCAGAAGGTGATTCGAATTGTCTTGGATCTTGCTGAGGCAATCGTTGATTTTGGTGATGTCGGGGCTGTTTTTCGCGATTTGCGCCATGCCGACTATAGCATTCATCGGGGTGCGTATCTCGTGACTCATGCGGGATAGAAAGTCCCCCTTGGCGCGGCTGGCGAGTTCGGCCTCGGTTCGCGCGCCGGTCAGGATGGTAATATCACTGAGCATGAGCATATAACATGTGTTATCCGCACTCCTGATAGATCCGTCGGCGCTCGCACCGCCGCCGCTGCCCGCGCTCGCGCCGCCGTTATCGCGTATGCCGCTCGCGCTGCCGGGAAGCACCGGGGTGAGGGCGAGAGAGTAGTTGCGGGTTTCGTACATTTCATTTGTGAGGGTGATATCGGTGAAATATGAGTCTTTCTCCATGCGCGCAAGCAACTCGTCGGGTCTGAAAATATCAGAATCATTCTGCAGCAAGATCTGGTGCAGAAAAGTGTCGTTGTTTGTTATAGCATGCAAGCTGCATAGTGCCTCAGCGGATTTATTCTGATACCGCGTTTTCCCGTCGGCGCCGAGCAGGACTATCGCATCGGGCATAGAGTCAAAATGCGTACAGACCACATCCAGCGTCGCGTTCACGCCCAGGATTATAGGGCGGTATTCAGACGCAAAATAATGGGAGTCAACCCTATCATTCAGAAATCCGCCTCTCGCGGATTGCATGATGAGTTCGATCTCGGCTATGAGCTTATGGATCTCGGTAACGTCGTAAATCATAATACATATACAGACGACCTTGCCGTTGAATCTGACAGGCGATTGAGACGCGCGCAGATGACGGGTTCCCTCGTCGGTTCGCAGCGAAAACTCGCTCGTCGAATCAGCGTTACCGGTGATTTCGTAAGGAAATTTTTCTATCATGCTTATATGTTTTCCCATAGACAGATCCTTCATCTTCGGGAAATACTTCAAAGCCATCGCGTTGGCGTCGAGAAAATTATTGTCATTGTCGAGCAGGATGAAGGCGTCATTGATATTCTCAAGCACTATATCACGCGCTAAATGCATCCAGTCGGCCATGCGGAAACGGAGAATATGAAGACCCAGGGCGAGTTCGGAAAAAGCGAGGGCGGCAGGCGACAGGTCGAACCCGTGCGGCAGGATCTCGAATCTGGCCAGATTGAAGAAACTGACAGGCAGTAGGCTCGCCGCAATAACCACTATGGATTGTTTCCGCAGCTCTGCGTTGCCGCTTATGAAATATCGCAGTATTACGATTATCGCGGCGATCAGACAAGCGTATACGAAAACCGAATTGATATAATAGAGCATACCCGGTCTATATAAAAGATGAGGAAACGGTATGTAGATATAGTCAACTTTAGCGAAATATGTGTAATAAGGGAAAAATACATTGTTGCCCATCATGAGAATAGCGTTGATGATGGGATATATGAGAATGAGCACGATATGCCCCTTTTTACGCAAAGTATTGCCATAATATTCGAGGGTAAATAAAAAGTAAAATGCCGCCAATATTGGGAGAATCATGTATTGCAGGCGTCCTCCGACGAGAGCCATGCGCAGGTTGGTGGATGTGATTTCTATCAGATAGCCGTATGAGTAGAGAGAGACGCACAGAGATAAAAAAACAAAGCTGAGCGAACGCGGCAAATTTCGCTTGGTTATAGCGATACTGAGCATAACACAAGACGCAATAGTGACACAAAGTTGGAAAAGTGTTAACGGAAGCATGTCAAGGTTCCCCCTTTTTGTAGCTGATAACCTTAATGTAACCCCTGAAAAAGGCAGGTAATACCTGCGCGCGGCCGCAGGCTATGACAGCGCTGCGGCGGATGCATGATTGATGTTAAGGAGCTGTGAAAAAATAACCTATACATCTTGCTTGTCTTTTTTCCGCCGGGCTTCGTTGGCGGAACCCGTTGATACTGCCGAGTATCAACGGAACCCACCGCCTCGCCCGGCAGAAAA
>JAISED010000082.1 GCA_031264295.1 Eubacteriales Family XIII. Incertae Sedis bacterium
ATCGGCGTCCGGTCGCCTTGAAAAGAGTGCGACGGCCTCCGGAAACGTGGCGCTCTCGGCTGTATTCGCATAAATTTGCGAAAATTTCGCGAAAATTTCGCTTCAGCGCAATTGGCTCTTGGCGAAAAACGTTTGACAATTCGTGCAATATAACATACAATAAGTGTAAAAATGGAGGGTGATACCGGAGCAGCGGTATTACTACGAGTATGGAACAGTAACTTTTGAACTTCACAAAACCATGAGAGGAGAACCTAAATGATTACATATGTGGTTGTTTTTGCCGTTTATTTAAGCATAATGGTAGGTATCGGATTTAAATTTTACAACAAGACCGATAATCTGGGTGATTACCTGCTTGGAGGCAGAAGTCTCGGCAGTTGGTTGACGGCACTGTCAGCACAGGCAGCGGACATGAGCGGCTGGCTTTTGATCGGTCTTCCGGGAACCGCTTACATCCTTTGGGTAGGCACTTCAGAAGCGATCTGGACTGCTGTAGGGCTGATTCTGGGCACATATTTAAACTGGCTTTTTGTTGCAAAAAAGCTTAGAAAATACACTGAAATTTCCGGGAATTCCATTACCCTTCCCGACTTTTTCGAAAACAGATTTAAGGACTCTAAACATATTTTGCGCATTGTCTCAGCCGTCTTCATCGTCGTCTTCTTTTTAGTCTATACTTCATCGCAGTTCTCAGCGGCTGCGAAGCTATTTTCAACTGTATTCGGTATGAACTACACGATCGGGCTGATTATCGGCGCAGTTGTTATCGTTTCATATACCGCTTTAGGAGGCTTCGCCGCGGTATGTTGGACTGACTCGATCCAGGGCGCTATCATGTTCTTTGCCCTGTTGGCCGTTCCTTTCATGACCACGGCGGCTATAGGCGGGATGGATGAAATAAGCCTGAGGCTTACTGCGCTGACTTCGGAAACCTTGAGCTTCTTCCCGATGAGTAATGGTTCGATCAACGGGCTGCTGCTCGCTTCTTCCTTGGGCTGGGGTCTGGGCTATTTCGGGCAGCCGCATATCCTTACGAGATTTATGGCGATTCAGTCGCCGGATATGATACGTAAATCCAGACATATCGCTATGATCTGGGTCGTCGTCACATTGGCGGCCGCTTGCGCCATCGGCGTCATCGGTAAGGCCTACGCGCCGGATCTGGCCGACGGCGAAACCGTATTCATGTTCATAATCGACGCCCTGTTCCCGGACGTAGTTGCGGGTATCCTGCTGACGGCAATCCTGGCGGCTATCATGAGCACCGCGAGTTCGCAGCTTCTCGTAACCGCATCCTCCGTTTCCAGAGACCTGTACGCGCTTCTGTTCAAGAAGGATGTGAACGGTAAAGAAATCGTTTGGATCAGCAGGATTACAGTGGTTATCATCGCCGTCATCGCGGCACTGATCGCCTTGGACGCCAACAGCTCCGTGTTTGCTCTCGTTTCGTGCGCGTGGGGCGGACTGGGCGCCGCCTTCGGCCCCATCATACTCTTTTCGCTATTTTGGAAGCGTATGACGCTGCAAGGCGCCATCGCCGGCATGATCGCCGGCGGCGTGATCGACCTTTTTTGGTACAGCATGAAGGGCTTCGGCGGCATTTTCGCGATATACGAGATCATACCGGGCTTCATCGCCGCAATCATCGCGATCTTGGCCGTAAGCTTGGCTACCAGAGTGCCCAAAGAAGTGGAATCCGAATTCGAAGAGGCGCGCAAGCCTTGGGCTAAGAAATAGCCTCATTCCGAGGCCTCGAAGATATCATGCGCCACTCCATTGCCGCTGTTCAAGGCGGCAATGGAGTGGCGCAGATGGGCAAGGTTGATTTCGTTGTAGAACGGATCGAATTCTGTGAATTTTCCCCGGAGCAATCGCATAAAAAGCATAAAAACGTATCAATGTTGTGCGCGCATGTAATCCGTAAATGTTATAGCCCCTAACTTTCGTCTTTTAGCCAACATCTCATTCCAAATACGATTGCCCTCACTCTCTGTAATAATTGCTTGTTCGTGAGCTTTTATTAATATACCACCAGTTGTAATGTGTTGGAGGTGGAAGTCTGTAATGTAAATCGAAATATCTTTTAGGTTATTGCTTGCCACAATGCCGTTTGTTTTTGCCGCAAGTGCGATAACAGCAGCTTCGCCCTTGTCGATTATCCTGCGGTTTCTAGCAGGGGCGTTAGTTAACGTTATGTAAATGTCATATTCATCCGAACCGAGCAAAAGAGGTTGAATAGCCGCATCGCCGTCTTTGACCATATTGTCAATTCGTTTTTTAGGTGGGCAATAGCAGGAATAGAAAGCTCACTATAAACCTGTTGCGGTATTATTATTCTCTTGGAATAAAGCTGCGCGAGAATGCTTTCTGCCTTAACCCAAAGGAATGATGAGAGGCAATCCGTATCAAAATAAAGCGAATTAATCAATTAATTCATCTCCCTCATTTCCTTCATTGAGCCCGTAAACGATATCAGGACGAAACGCTTCAAGCAAAAGCTCCTCAAACCTTCCGTTCGAAATCAGGTCAAGTCGGAGGAGTTCTTCTACTTGCCTGATATAGCGACCGTATGTTATCATAGCCTTTTCTTTTTGGAGAGGACGATACAACGCGTCGTCGTACCCAAGCGCTAGGGCATGGTATATGATTCGTGAACGCATGGAGCTTGCCTCATCTTGAGACAATTCGCCCTCATCTAGAAGGCGGAATAACATCGCTCCTCTGCTCATCTTAAAATGCTGCTCAAGCTCTATGACACCTGCCAAATCCAATATTTTCCGCTTTGTTCTAATTTCTTTAATTTTTTCAGAAAGCGCCGCAGGAGGTGCGAGGAAAAATGACGCAAACACATTGGCGTCTTTTTCAACATCGGCCGTTACATTGATATCACGCGGACAAATTGTTGTAGTCATATCATCATAAAAATGGTGGTATAACTCGTGCGCCAATGAAAACCGCTGTCGCCCATCGGTCATAGATGAATTAATAGCAATTAAGACATCTCCAGAACCTTTTAGACACATTCCGCTAATGTGGCCGCCCATAGGATAAAACACCAAAGTGAGCGCATCTATAGTATGCACCAAATTAACCTCAACTCCCAGAGATTATTGGGTCTACACTAATTGTCGGCACTACATCCGCTGAGAGAAATGCGCATAAAACAAGGCGTTTTTCGATATTTCTGTTGACTTGACTTAACAGACCT
>JAISED010000017.1 GCA_031264295.1 Eubacteriales Family XIII. Incertae Sedis bacterium
TTTATAAATGTCACTCCAGTCTTGTGATAAATATGGACAAGCTTGTGAGCGTCAGTAATTGTGTACTGAAAATGGAAGGCGGCACGGGTTTGATTCTCGGACGTAACAAATATCAGGAAACAAGAAGAAGGTTCATAGACTATCTAAATGAAAGCTGTGAGGGAGTGAAAAAGAGGCGGAGAGCCAAAACCGAGGAAGCTCACACCAAGCGGCCCCCTATAAAAAATTAATAGGCAAGCTCCGGAAACCTGCGTTATGTCATCCGGGGGCGTGACGAGTTTATGGATCTTGCCTATAGCATTTTGAATCGAATATTGATATACTGGAATTATGTATAAAATAGATTTACATATTCATACAACGGTGTCTGACGGGCAGCACTCGCCGCGCGAGGTCGTGCGAATGGCCAAAGCGAAGGGCTTGGAACTGATGGCGATAACCGACCACGACTCAGCAGCGGGTCTTGGCGAGGGAGAAGCCGCCGCTCGCGAGGCGGGGATCAGATTTTTGCCGGGGATTGAGATCAGTGTAAAGGACGACAACGAAATGCACATTCTCGGCTACTGTATAGATCGAAATAATCCGGAGCTGCTTCGTGTATGCGCCGAGTTTTCGCGTCTCCGAGAACTGCGGGAAGAGCGGATTATAAGGCTTTTGCAGGAGCGCAGGGTTCCGATAACGAGGGAGGACGTCAGGCAATATATAAAGGGCAGCGTGCCGGGGCGCGCTCATTTCGCCCGCGCTATCGTCGGGGCGGGTTTCGCCGCGGATGTCCGCGATGCGTTCAGAAAATACCTTAGCGGTTCGGAATTTCAAGCTATTGAGCGCCCGAAACCATCGCCGGGCTTTGTTATTGCTCTGATCAGAAGAGCCGGCGGTGTTGCGGTTCTCGCGCATCCGACAAGTCTCAGAATGGATGAAGAACAGCTCGACAAGACGCTTGCGGGGCTGGTGAATCTGGGTTTACAAGGCATGGAATGTCACTATAGCACAAATAAGAAGGCGCAGACGAGGCAGTTTTTGAAACTGGCGGATAAGCATGGGTTGATTGTCACGGGAGGATCGGATTTTCACGGTGAAGATGTAAAAAAGGGCGTTGAAATAGGCAGCGGTATAGGCGGGACATTGATGTTCGAAGACGAGCGCTTGGAAGAAAAGCTCTGGGAACTTTCTGCTAAAAATTGTTGAAATTGGTTAAAAATTCAATTTATAACAGGGATTTTTGTTGCAATTTCAAGCCGGATGTGCTATACTGGATTATCTCAAGGCAGGTACGAAGGAAAGGTTTGGCGATAGCGGCAGAATGGAGGTTAAAGTGAAAGAATTATTTATTCATGGAGCCACCTGGCTTAAGGCGGATTTCCATCTGCACACGAAGGCTGATAGGAAGGAATTTAAATACTCCGGCGACGATGAATATTATCTGTCTTCTTATGTCAGAGCCTTGAAGGATGCCGATATCACTGTTGGAATTATCACCAATCATAATGAGTTCGATTTTGATGAGTTCAAAGCTCTGCGAACGACTGCGAAGAAACAAGGGATCTTTTTGCTTCCCGGCGTGGAACTCTCAGTGAATGACGACGCCAACGACGTTCATGTTCTGATCGCTTTTGCCGAATCATGGATTGAGGATGGTCAAGATAGGATTTCTACATTTTTGGCGAATATGTTTCCGGGAAAGACACACGACGATTATCAAAATGAAAATGCCCGAAGCGATAAAAATATCCTTCAAATGATAAAGGAATTGAAAAAAATAGAGAAAGACTATTTTTTGATAGATGAAATATGCAAGGGGGGGACATGCTTCATAAAGCTCGGTGCATTCACCTTTGAGGCAGTCAAGTTTGCGTTGCTCGATCGAGAAAACAGATTAACTGCGGAACTGCCCAAGGTTTCCCATTCACATATTCGCAGTGTCCGATTCATCGGCGGTATTATGAACGAAAAATGCATCTCATTTTCGCCTGAACTCAATACGCTCATAGGTATTCGTGGAAGCGGGAAGTCCGCCGTTGTTGAAATGCTTCGATATGCGTTGAATCTTCCTTTCGGAGAAAACGTCGGCGAACAAAAATACAAAAGCGAGCTTGTCAGATATGCGCTCAATAGCGGTGGGAAGATTGTATTGCAAGCGGTTAATCGTTTTGGACAGCCCTATCGCATTGAACGCATTCTAAATGAATCCCCTGTTGTATATATTGATGATAAAATCGTTCCTGGCATTTCTGTTAGTGAGACAGTTATTCACAAGCCCCTATATTTTGGGCAAAAAGATTTATCGAGTACCAGCGAGGGATTCGAGAGAGATTTGATTGAGAAATTGGTCGCGGCAAAACTGACAGATGTGCGCCGTCGCATTATGGCGCAGCAGGCAAGTATTCGGCAAATCGCCGCCCAGTTCTTAAACATCGGCGCCGCAAGCGTACGGATTGAGGAACTCAACATAGAGAAGCAAGATGTTTCGCATCGTTTGGATGTTTTCGCACAACTCGGCATTGAGGCAAAACTTCAAAAACGCTTGGATTTCGACGTAGATATTCGCTTTATGCAAAACGCTATTGCCGACGCGAACAATGCCGCGCAGGGACTGGAGACTTTCCTGGAAGCATCCGCTTTACCTGAACTTGGAGAATATACATCGAAACACAATGCGGAGCTTTTGAATAAATTCATTGTCGAATATGAAAAAGCAAAATCCGGTTTTGTGAAAATCGGTGAGCAATTACCCTGTATAAAAAGAGCAATCACAGCAATGGAACTCTTGCTCCAAGAACTCTCCAAGAATAAACTCGGGTTTGCCGAGGAGTTTGCGGAGATCGAACGCAATCTGGCGCAAGAATTGGCGTCCGAGAATCTGCGTGTGAGTTCGGATGATTTTCTGAAATTGAAACAAGGTTTTGCACAGATAGAACAAGAGTTGTCACTTCTTTACAAATCAAAAGAACTAAATGCCAATGCGCGCCAGTTCTTATTCTCACAGCTTGACGAGTTGGGGAATTTGCGGCGCGAGGAGTTTTCCTTAATACAACGCGAACTCGACGCTATCGGAGCACATAGCGGTGCTCTGAAACTTTCTTGCGAATACAAGGGCGACAAAGCAGCTTTCCTTGACTTTGCGAAGAATATGTTTCGCGGATCAGGTATTCGTGAATCCGTTTTGAAGAGGATTACTGACTATTACACCGATTTCGCTGAACTCTTCAAGGATTACGAAGAAGCTGAAAAAAACAAGCTTTTAGGAAGCAACGCCGACAACTTCATAGATTGGTTCAACCGCAGTTTGGCGGAGTTTGTGACTTACCAAGTGCCTAATCGTTTCATCATACAATACCACGGAAAAGAACTCCGGCGGCACTCATTGGGACAGCGAGCATCCGCCCTGATTTTATTCGTCCTCAGTCAGAACGACAACGACCTTATTATCATTGATCAGCCCGAAGACGACTTGGACAATCAAACCATCTATGAGGATGTGATTAAACTGATTCGAGGATTGAAACCCAAAATCCAATTCATTTTGGCGACCCATAATCCAAACATCCCCGTTCTAGGCGACGCGGAACAGGTTCTTGCCTGCTCATTTGCGGAAGGCGTCGTCAACATTCAGTCCGGCGGCATAGATGATTCGCGGCAGCAAGAGACCATCGTGAATATTATGGAGGGCGGCAGGGAGGCCTTCAATAAACGCAAGGAGATTTATCAATCATGGAATTCTTAGAGCTGGCTCAAATCCTTGCGGCAGGCGAGGATAGCAAGCATCAATTCAAATCAGATTTTCACAATTCAGATCAACTCGCCGCAGAGATTGTCGCTTTTGCTAACAGTAACGGCGGGCATATATTTATCGGCGTTGACGATAAGACGGGCTTGATTTCCGGTCTTGATGACGCCGGTGTACGGCGCCTGAACATGATGATTTCAAATGTTGCCAGTCAAAATGTGCGCCCGGCGATCAATCCGACCACTGAGAACATCATCACCGAGAATGGCGTTGTGCTTATCGTGACAGTTCCGGTCGGCGTCAATCGCCCGTATCAAGACAAAGACGGTGCATTCTGGGTTAAGAACGGCGCGGATAAACGCAAAGCGACTTCCAGAGAGGAACTGCAGCGCATGTTTCAAGACTCTGATTTAATTCATGCGGACGAGGCGCGTGTTTCCACCATGACTGTTGCGGATTTGGATTTGGAATATTTTCGATCATTTTTTCACCGCCGCTACGGAAAGACCATGGAAAGTCAGAACCTTCCGTTACCGCAATTACTGCGCAACCTGAATTTACTGAACGGTGATTCGCTTAACCTGACATGCGCAATGATTTTTGGAAAAAATTCTAGTTCGTTCCTGCCGGCTTTCGTTGTCAAAGCGGGAGCATTTAATGACGTTAAAATCACCACGAACACATACGCAGATGAAAGGGAGATTACCGGGAAGTTCGAGGAGATTTTCACGAGAACTGTTGATTTTATTATTGCCAATCTCCATCGTGTTCAAGGAGATCAAGGGTTTAATAGTGTGGGAATACCGGAAATACCACGCTCTACAATAGAAGAATTAGTTTCAAATGCCTTGGTGCACCGTGATTATTTCATCTCTGCGCCTGTACGCGTATTTGTTTTCTATGACAGAGTGGAGATTATCAGCCCCGGCCATCTCCCAAACAATTTACAAGTCGAAAACATCAAGCTGGGAAATTCATGTACAAGGAATCCCGCGCTTGCGTCATTTGCCTATCATATCATCCCGTATAGAGGATATGGTTCCGGCATACTTCGCGCGATAGAAGCATATCCGGACATTGAATTCATTGACGACCACGAGGGGAACAACTTCAAGGTTGTAATAAGACGTGTAAACTGCGGCAAATAAATATACAGAATCTACGCATATTTTTGAAAAATATTCATGCGGCTTCTTGACAAACCCAAAAACTCATGTATAATTATTAATTAATGGACTTGCCGTCGGGCGAATGCAGCAAGCCGCGCAACGGCGATTGTTGCCGCCGAACGAATGCAACAAGTTATGCGGCGATTGTTGCCGTCGGGCGAACGCAACAAGTTTACGTGACAGCGTTTGCTGCCGTCACCGGGAAGAAAGGCGGGATGTTAGAATGCCGTATAAAATATTCATAGACGGACAGGAGGGAACTACGGGGTTGAAGATCTACGAGCGATTTTCCGAAAGGGAAGACATTACGCTTGTACATATCGACCCCGAACTCAGAAAAGACGTCGGAAGCAGATTGGATTGCATGTCGGAAGCGGATATCACATTTCTGTGTCTGCCGGACGAAGCTTCGCGGGAGATTGTCGCGGCGGCGGAGAAAAGCGGGATGCGGCTTCGGATTATTGATACATCGACTGCGTTCAGGACAGCGCCGGATTGGATCTACGGCTTACCTGAACTGGAGAGCGGGATGAAGGAGGCGATAGCGTCCGCTGACAGAGTGGCGGGACCGGGCTGTCACGCGGCGGGCTTCATCCTGATCGCCCATCCGCTTATAAGCAGCGGGATTGTGCCGGAGGATTACCCCTTCACATGCCATTCCGTAACGGGTTACAGCGGCGGGGGAAAGAAGATGATCGCCGAATATGAGAGTCCGCGCCGGGGTCTCGGCGGCGGCCTGGGCGACGGTGGCGAGTCCGGATGCGGCGGCCTGGGCGACGGTGGCGAGTCCGGATGCGGCGGCCTGGGCGACAGCGGCGAGTCCGGATGCGGCGGTCTGGGCGACGGCGGCGAGTCCGGATGCGGCGGCCTGGGCGATGGTGGCGAGTTCGGATGCGGCGCCTGCCGCGCTCCGAGACAGTACGGGCTGACGCAGGCGCATAAGCACCTCCCCGAAATGCAATTATTCTCGGGGGCGAAATCGCCCATACTCTTTAGCCCTACTGTGGCGGATTATTACAGCGGCATGCTTGTAACCGCGCCGCTGCACAGCGGCGCCGTGCGAAACGGAGCGGGGCCGGATGAACTTTATGAAATATTTACGAATTATTATGCGGATTGCCCTATGATAAAAACCGTACCCCCAGGGATGGAGTCGGACAACGGTTTCCTAGATGCCGATGCGTTTTCGGGGAGGGACGATCTGGAGCTGCTGTTTTACGGAAGCCGTGAGCGGCCTGTGATTGCCGCCAGATTTGACAATCTCGGCAAAGGCGCATCGGGCAACGCCGTACAGTGCATGAACCTGATGCTGGGACTCCCGGAGACTGCGGGTCTGCTGTGAGTTCGGGAAACGTGGGGACGATGACTTGAATACAGGAGAAATCGAATTATGTATATAGAATATGTGGAAAAAGGCATATGCGCACCCAAGGGCTTCAGAGCCTCCGGCGTCCATGTCGGATTCAGGAAGAATAAGAAGAAAAGGGATCTGGCGCTTATAGTGAGCGATAGGATATGTTCGTCAGCGGCGGTCTACACTAAAAACAAGGTCAGAAGTGCGCCCATCATAGTCAACAGGGAACATCTCGCGAACGGTAAGGCCAGAGCGATAATATGCAATAGCGGCAATGCCAACACCTGTGCGCCCAATGGGGTGCAGATCGCCCGCGACACATGCAAGCTAACGGCGGACGCACTTAAGATCAATGAAGAAGATGTTATAGTATGCTCGACGGGGGTGATCGGCGAACCCATGTACATAGAACCATTCGCGGCGGGGATACCCAAGGCTGTGAAGAAGCTCGCCTATGACGGCTCAAGCGCTGCCGCCACCGCGATCACGACCACGGATACGGCGATCAAAGAAATCGCAGTATCATTCGTGATAGGTAACAAGGAATGTTTTATGGGGGGGATCGCCAAGGGCAGCGGCATGATCAATCCGAACATGGCGACTATGCTGTGCTTTATAACGACGGACGCCGCCATAGACTCCATTATGCTTCAGAAAGCCTTGGACAATGATATTTTGGATACGTTTAACCAGATAAGCATTGACGGTGATACATCTACAAACGACACGGTCGCCATTCTGGCCAACGGACTTGCGGGGAATCCTGTCATACGTTCAGACGGGGAGGATTACGAGCAGTTCTGCGAGGCTTTACGCGCGGTGAGTTCTAAGCTGTGCAAGGATATTGCGAAGGATGGGGAGGGCGCGACTAAGCTGATGGAATGTATAGTGTCGGGCGCTCCGGACGAGAAAATCGCCCGTAAAGTGGCTAAAACCGTCATCCAGTCCGAACTGGTCAAGACCGCTATGTTCGGTGAGGACGCGAACTGGGGGCGTATACTGTGCGCTGTGGGATATGCCGACGCGGAATTCAGCGTTACAGATGTGGATATTGTCATTTCATCGGTGGGCGGCAACGTCGACGTATGCAGGCATTCTGTCGCGTGCGTGTTTGATGAGGCTCTCGCCAAGCGCATACTAGGGGCGGATGAGATAAAGCTGCTCGTGAGTCTCAACCAGGGCAAGGCGGGCGCCATCGCCTACGGCTGCGATATGACCTATGATTATGTGAGAATTAACGGGAGATATAGGACTTAATGGGGTCTCTTAATCTGGGATCAACGCGGCCGCTTACGCGCCGGGAACGGAATATAATATGGAAAATATTTTAAAAAAGGCGGCCTGGCTGAACGAGGCCATGCCGTATATGCAGAAATATCACAATAAAACTGTCGTGGTGAAATACGGCGGCAGCGCCATGCTGAATGAAGAGTTGAAAAGTTCCGTGATGAGGGATATAACCCTCTTGTCCGCCATAGGCATTAACGTTGTGCTCGTTCACGGCGGGGGGCCTGAGATAAACTCCATGCTGGCCAGACTCGGTAAGGAAGCGGTGTTTATAGACGGACTCAGGTATACCGACGCGGAGACCGCGGAAGTGGTCGCGATGGTACTGGCGGGCAAGGTGAACAAAGGCCTTGTGGCGTTGATACACTCCAATAAAGGCAGGGCTATAGGACTTTGCGGCGTTGACGCGGGCATGATCACTGCGGAGAGGATAGAAAGAGAGACCGATCTCGGCTTTGTCGGCATTGTGAGCGAGGTGGATCCCGCATGCATATCTATGGCGATAGACCGGGGCTATATTCCGGTAGTAGCCACGATAGGCGCCGATAAAAGCGGTCAGGTCTATAATATAAACGCGGATACGGCGGCGGCGGCGATAGCCGGGGCGATGCAGGCGGAAAAATTCATCACGATGACGGACGTAGCAGGTGTACTGGCCGATCAGTCGGACGAATCATCACTGATAAGCGAGATAAAGACGGAGGATGTGCCGGAACTCATAGCGCGCGGGGTCATAGCCGGCGGGATGATACCAAAAGTAGAGTCCTGTGTGACCGCCATAAATGAAGGGCTGAAAGAAGCGGCGATAATAGACGGCAGGATAGAGCACTCTATATTGATAGAACTCTTTTCAGACAGAGGAAACGGAACCCTGCTGCGGAAATACCACCAGCTAAAGTAACAGGTTGAAAAATTTAAATAGAGACGACTCAAATGCCGCGTTAGTTTTGTGTAGAACGGGTTCCGAGGGCGATTTTCGGCCTCGGAGCGTACTAAAAGGTACGTGAGAGGTCGGAAATCGTCACCGGGTTCCGGTATACGCAAAAATGGCGTGGCGTTTGAGTCGTTACAGAGTAAATAATTTGACATCTGAGAAATATCAATTGAAATAAGCCCTAATAGCATGTATAATGATAGGGATGAAAGGAGTTGATTTTATTGGCATTCTCAGGTGAAGTGGGAATAGATCTTGGAACAGCTAATGTGCTGGTTTACATAAAGGGCAAGGGCGTGGTGCTCAACGAGCCGTCGGTTGTAGCCATAAACAGGAACAACAACGAGATTATGGCGGTCGGCGAAGAGGCGCGCCAGATGCTCGGTAGAACTCCTGCCAATATTGTAGCTGTCAGACCGTTGAAGGACGGCGTAATATCGGATTATGACATCACAGAGCGTATGCTCAAGTATTTTATCAGAAAAACATGCGGTGGGAGCAAATTCTTCAAGCCCAGAATAATGGTATGCGTACCCAGCGGCGTAACGGAAGTGGAGAAGAGGGCGGTGAGTGAGGCCGCGACCCAGGCGGGCGGAAAGTCGGTCTATCTTATGGAAGAGCCGGTCGCCGCGGCCATAGGCGCCGGATTGGATATAACCAAGCCGGATGGCATCATGGTCATAGATATAGGCGGAGGCACCACTGACGTAGCGGTTATATCATTGGGCGGCATAGTCACCAGCATGTCGGTCAAGGTAGCGGGCGACAAGTTCGACGAGCATATAATCAAATACATGCGTAAGGAGCACAAGCTATATATAGGAGAGCGCACCGCTGAAGAGATGAAAATGCGCATAGGAACGGCCTTCGCTACGGACAAGCCGAGTTCGATGGAGTGCCGTGGGCGGGATTTGGTGACAGGTCTGCCTAAATCGGCCGAGGTGAGTTCCACAGAGATGCTGGAGGCGCTCGAAGAACCTTTGCAGGTAATATGCGAGACGGTACACTCCGTATTGGAGAAGACGCCCCCCGAACTTGCTGCAGATATAAGCAACAGCGGCATAGTGATAACCGGCGGAGGCGCGCTGCTCGACGGTATAGATAAGCGGATAAGCAAGAGGACGGGGATACACGTGATCATAGCGGACGACCCCAAGTCGTGTGTCGCCATAGGGACAGGCAAGGCGCTGAACTCGATGGACGTGATGGAAACCCATCATGTTAACAAGAGAAGGCCGTATATTTGATGAATAGGACTTCTAAGCCCCGGGGTTTTTAGAAGGCTCCTAAAGGCAAGCGGCGGAACGAGGCGCGAAATCAGCCATAGTGGAGCGCGGTTTAATAAGACGGAATTTATTATGATCTGCGCTGCGGATGCCTTTGCTAAGCATCGGGCGCAGATTAATTATGTCCGGCGGTAAAACAGGCGCCGCCGTCAGTGTATGCGTGAAGCCGCTTGGGCGGTCGTCGGCGTATGCGTGAACCTGCCGGGGCGGCAGGCGTATGCGTGAACCTGCCGGGGCGGCAGGCGCCGGTTGTGCTTGAATTATACAAAAGGAGCTTAAGATGAGGTACGAAGAATATCTCCGTGAGGCGATGGACGCCTTCACCGAAAGCAGCTTGATTGAAGCGGAAGACTTTCCGGACATAGAGCTGTATGCCGATCAGGTGATAGGATTTCTTAACGAGAAACTGAAGGTCTATGGGGAAGAACCCGAAAAGCAGATAATAAGCAAAACGATGATTTCCAATTATATAAAGCACAACATGCTGCCGAGGCCGGTAAAAAAGAAATACAACAGCGATCATATGATAATGCTCGCCCTTATATTTCACCTGAGAAATACATTTCGCATGAACGAGATCGAGCTGATAATGAAACCGTTTTTAGATAATTACGATTCGGCATTCGACGATAAGATCGACTTCAGAGCTTTGTACAAGGCCTTATATCCGGTATTGAAGGAAGAACACGTGCGTTCCGCCGAAGGGATAATGAAATCGGTCGAGAATGTAAAGGACGCTATCTGGGATGAGGGCGTGGAGGACGATGATACCACCGAACTTTTCTCGGTGCTGCTCAGCATAGCATTGCAGATGGACGCTGCGAAGTACGCGGCGCGTAAACTGTTGGATGAATATTATACGAAGCGAAGCGAAAAACATAATAAAAAAAGCAGCAATAAAAAATAGCAATAAGCGGAGCAGCAAGGAGAAGTGCGAGGAGGTTGCATGAACGGAATTCTATATCTTGAGGACGGGACGGTTTTCGCCGGAAAGGGTTTTGGAGCGCGAGGGACAAACGTAGGCGAGTTGGTTTTCAACACATCCATGACCGGCTATCAGAAGATACTGACAGATCCGTCTTACAAGGGGCAGATCATAAACATGACATATCCACTGATCGGAAATTACGGCGTAAACGAGATAGATTACGAATCTGAACGCATCCACGCCTTCGGGCTTATCGCAAAGGATATAGCATTTAATCCGTCCAACAACAAGAGCATCATGACCATAGACGAGTGGCTGCGGTTTCAGGGCGTGCCCGGCGTGTGGAACGTCGATACGCGCATGATCACCAAGAAGGTGCGTGACGAGGGTACGGTGAAAGCTGTTATAAGCACAGAGGGGATAAGCACTTATGAGGCGAAAGCCCTGTGCCGCCGGACAGGTCTGCGTCAGGACTGGATGAAGGAAGTCGGCGTTAAAAATGTCGTTCACAGACCGGGTGGCGGCTATAAGATCGCCGTCATGGATTTTGGAATCAAAACCAGCATATTGAAAGCGTTTTCCGCCAGAGACTGCGACGTCTACATCTTCCCCTACGGGAGCACGGCGGCGGAGATCATGTCAATATCCCCGGATGGCATATTCTTATCAAACGGACCGGCGGATCCCGAGGAAGCCGTCAAGGGGATAGAGACGACCCGCGCCCTTATCGGCAAGGCGCCCATCTTCGGCGTCTGCATGGGGCATCAGATACTGGCGCTCGCATTCGGAGGCAGAACATATAAGATGAAATACGGTCACAGAGGCGGCAATCACGGCGTGATCGCCCTTGAAACAGGCCGCTCCGCCATCACCTCCCAGAATCACGGCTTCGCGGTCGACGGACAGAGCGTGATCGAGCACGATTTGATCATAACCCACAGGAATCTGAATGACGACACCGTGGAGGGCATGCGCCACAAGAAACTCCCCGTTTTTTCCGTCCAGTTCCATCCGGAAGCATCGCCCGGCCCCAATGACTCAGAGTACTTATTCGAACGTTTCATGGAATTCATGAAAGGCGGGAAAGCATAATGCCGAAAAACGAAAAGCTGAAGAAGGTATTGATAATAGGTTCAGGCCCGATAATAATCGGACAGGCGGCGGAGTTCGACTATGCCGGAACCCAGGCGTGCAAAGCCATAAGGGAGGAAGGGATAGAGACGATCCTCGTAAACAGCAATCCCGCGACCATCATGACGGATCAGGGTATAGCCGACAAGGTTTACATGGAACCCCTCACCGAAGAGGCGCTGATACCCATACTGGAACGTGAGCGTCCGGACGGCATACTCGCAGGATTCGGCGGTCAGACAGGGCTTAATCTCTCGATGGCGCTCGAAGAAAGCGGGGTGCTTGATAGGTTAGGCATAAAGCTCCTGGGCGTGAACAAACGCAGTATAAAGAGGGCGGAAGACAGAGAGGCCTTCAAAGAGCTGATGCTTGAGATCAAAGAGCCCATACCGGGAAGCGCGATAGCGGTGAACATGGATCAGTGCAGGGCTTTCGTGGAAGAAATAGGATATCCTGTAATAATAAGACCGGCCTACACGCTGGGCGGCACGGGAGGCGGCATCGCTTCGTGCGACGAGGAACTTGAGCTCTTAGCCAACAGAGGCATGGAAAACAGCGCTATAGGTCAGATCCTGCTGGAACGCTCGGTGGCCGGATGGAAAGAGATAGAGTACGAGGTCATACGCGACGCTAAAGACAACTGCATAATCGTCTGCGGAATGGAGAACTTCGATCCGGTGGGCGTGCATACGGGTGACAGCATAGTGGTCGCGCCCATACAAACGCTGAGAGACGAAGAATATCAGATGCTGCGGGACGCCTCGTTGAAGATAATAAGGAGCCTCGATATAGAGGGTGGATGCAATATACAGTTTGCGCTGAATCCCGAGACCAGTGAATACGCGGTCATAGAGGTAAACCCGCGGGTCAGCCGCTCATCCGCGCTGGCGTCCAAGGCGGCGGGCTACCCCATAGCCAAGATATCAGCGAAGATAGCGCTGGGCTACAGCCTCGACGAGCTGCGTAACTATGTAACATTGAAGACGAGCGCCTGCTTTGAACCCACGCTGGACTATGTGGTCATAAAATTCCCGAAATGGCCATTCGATAAATTCAATACGGCTTCAAGGAGGCTGGGTACGCAGATGAAGGCCACGGGCGAGGTCATGGCCATATCCAGGACATTTGAAGACGCACTGCTGAAGGCGGTAACATCTCTGGAGGTGAAGCTGGACAGTCTGCGGGTGGCATCCATCTGCAAGCTGAACGACGATGAACTGTCCCGGAAGATAGACGCCTGTGACGACGAGCGCATATTCGCTTTAACCGAGGCATTAAGGCGCAGGGTCAGCGTTGAGGAATTATATATTAAGACCAGGGTGGATCCGTGGTTTCTGAATAAACTCAACAACATTGTGAATATGGAAAACACATTGAAAAACGAGGAAATCACCAGTGAGATCATACGCGAGGCTGAAGAAATGGGCTTCGTTGACGGCGAGATCATGACGCTTTCCGGCATGACCCGCGAGGTGCTGCAGGACATAAGGGTGTATAACGACATATTCCCCGTCTACAAGGTTGTAGACACCTGCGGCGGTGAGTTTGAAGCCGTGACGCCGTATTTTTATTCATGCTTCGACGCGGAGGATGAAAGCCGCCTGTCAAAGAATACAGAGAAGATCCTTGTGGTGGGTTCAGGACCCATCCGGATAGGGCAGGGGATAGAGTTCGATTATTGCTGCGTTCAAGGCGTCTGGGCGATAAAAGAACTGGGCTATGAGGCCATCATCATAAACAACAACCCCGAGACGGTCAGTACGGATTTCGACACATCCGATAAGCTGTATTTCGAGGCGCTTCACACCGACGACGTCATGAACGTGATGAAGAAGGAAAGACCGATAGGCGTGATATTGCAGTTAGGAGGGCAGACCTCCCTGAACCTGGCGGAGTACCTGTCGCGGCGTAGTATGCGCATACTGGGCACCCAGTATAAGTCCATCGACCTGGCAGAGGATAGGGAAAAGCTCAGGATTCTGCTGGGCGAGATGAACATCCCCACCCCGGCGGGCTTCTCGGTGATAAACGAAAAGCAGGCCTTTGAGGTCGTAGGTAAGCTGGGATATCCTCTGGTGGTAAGACCGTCCTATGTAATAGGAGGCAGGGCTATGCAGGTCGTCTACAGCGACGACGAGCTTTCCAAGTATCTGGAAGAGGCGGTTTCCCTATCGGCGGAGCATCCCGTACTCATAGACCAATACGTGCTGGGCAAGGAGATGGATGTGGACGCGGTGGCGGACGGGGAAGACATACTGATCCCCGGTTTGATGGAGCACGTGGAGAGGACGGGGGTGCATTCCGGAGACAGCATTTCCGTATATCCATTCTACACGGTGCCCAACAGCGTCGCGGATCTGCTCATAGAATACACGCGCATGATAATAAGGCGGCTCAACGTGGTGGGGCTTGTCAATGTGCAATACGCCTGGGACGGGAACAAGCTCTATGTGATAGAGGTGAATCCGCGCGCGTCGAGAACGGTGCCGATCCTCAGCAAGGTGACCGGCGTGCCCATGGTGAAGCTGGCCGTGTCCGCCATGCTCGGGAAAAAGCTCAAGGATTCGGAGTATGGCACGGGGCTTTACGAGAAGAAGAAGATCTACGCTGTGAAGGTGCCGGTGTTTTCGGGCGCCAAGCTCACAGACGTGGACGTGGCGCTGGGACCCGAGATGAAGTCGACAGGCGAGGTGCTGGGCATAGACGCGGATTACGCCAAGGCCGTGTATAAGGGATTTCTGGCATCCGGGGTTCGCATACCGGAGAACGGGGGCTTCTATGTAGCGGTCAGAGCGGTTGACAGAACGGCTGAAACCGCCGAAATCCTCACGCAATACGCGGCGGAGGGTTTCACTCTCTATACGTCCGAGGGGACGGAAGCCTTCACGCGGGAATACGGAATAGAATCAAAGACACTCGGATTCCGCGAGGTTCTGAGCAAGATAGGCAGTGAGATAAACGGAGTCATAAATGTCCCTGAGATAGCGAACAAGCCGGGCAGCAATTCCTTCGACATCAGGCGGAAAGCGATAGAGAGGGATCTGCCGGTGCTTACATGCATGGACACGGCGCGGACATTCCTTGAAGCCATAAAAATGAAAAAATCTAAAGTTGAGCTGGAGTTTAAAACACTTGAGGAATATCTGTCATAATGTTAAAAGAGAATCAAACCGATTATTACAATATATTACAGGTTCATCACGACGCGGAAAAGGATGTCATCGACGCGGCGTACAAATGTCTGTCCAAGCTGTATCATCCTGATCTGAACCGGGCGCCGGCCGCCGCAGAGCACATGAAGGACATAAATGTTGCCTATCAAGTGATAGGCAACGAAAGCGCCCGCGATGAATACCACAGACAGTGGATGAGAGACAACGCGTGGCGTACCCTGTCCGACTGGGGTTCGTCGAATTGGCGCGCCTCGGAGAAGAAGGAGGCGTACAGCGCCTTTGAGATGATAGATTCATTTTTCCGGGAGACCTTAAATGAAAAGTGGGAGAGCGCTTACGGCAGGCTTACCGCCGCCGATCATGAGAACGTGAGCTTTCAGGATTTTCTAGAATGGAAACAGGCGGTTCATTCCGTATATCGTCTGGGGAACTATCATATCAGTTATTTTTGTGTCTATAATGATTGCCAATATAACGGCAAGATATATCCTAAAATATTTCATTTCATCGTTCGAGTAACGGAGTTGCAACTGGTCACGGGGCAGATCGCCGAGAGCAGCAGCCATAAGTATGTTGCGCTTGACGGAGGCGTCTTGCGGATATGCCTAGGCAGCCGCGAGCTGAAATCCGCTGCGGAAAAGTTCAGGGAACTAGCGAAGACGATAGCAAAACAGGAGTTGAGTGACCCGTTCGCCAAGGCGGTCAGCAAGATCGATATGAGCACGGGCGCCCTCGCCCGCGGCGGTTGGCTGGAAGAGGCGGAAAAAGAGCGCGAGCGGCAGCGGCGTTACGGCCGCAAGTTCTGCATAGGGGTTATCGGCTTCGAACCCGGACTCTCGTCCGAGGGTACGCTGCACGGCGAAGAGACGCTGGAGGCGAATATAGCCTACGTGTCGGAGTTTGTCCGCAGGCATATCAGGAAGACGGACATAGTAGGACGCTGTTCAGATCTGGCGCTGGCCGTCGTCTTTCCCGAAACCCGGGCAAAGGACGGAAGAGCGGCGCTGGAAAAACTCATAGGACTGATGTGCGAAGACGCCCACCTCCGCAGCAGTTTCCCCTGCAAGATCACAGCAGCGGTTAAACATGTAAAAGAGCCGCTGGAGGAGGAGCTGGATAGCCTGCTGGAGAAGATAGATATACAAACCGTAAACCGGTAGCTGTTTCCAAGATAAACACGAGATGAAGACGAAGCTCAATATTAACAAGGGGTATAGCATGAAGCTGCGCCGCTTATTTTCGGATAGAAAAAACTTACCATTTTCGTTGTTAGGTTTATTTAAAGCATTCCAATATTCGGTAAAAAGTCCGAGATACTTACAAAAATCATTAAAATATGTAAAATAAATCCTTGTTTCAAACTACTGAATGTGATACAATTAACATCAAGAATGCAAATCGAAGCGCAGTAGTAGGGGGCTGCTTGCCGCCGCCGATTCAGAAATCGAAAACCTGACGCCATAGGGGGACGTCGTTGTATAAGCCGATAAGAGGACAGAGAAATGCTTAATGTTTTAGTTGTGGAAGACGAACCGGAAGAGCTGAATTACCTGTGCAACATAATAAACGGCATTTTAAGATGCTGTATCTTGAGGGTGAGAAGCGGAGAAGAGGCTCTCGCATATATAGAACAGAAAAAAATCGACGTTTTTTTCATTGATGTCGAACTTCCCGGTATAAACGGCTTTCAGCTAGCCGGACAGATTCGCCAAAGCAAGGGTTATTTACTCACAAACATTGTCTTTACTACCGCGTATAAGCCGGGTTCTAAGAATATCCAAAAGAGATACCATCACTATGATTATATCGAAAAGCCATTTACGCCGGATTCTTTTGAAAATGAATTGGGCGGCATGCTTCGTGAACTCGAACGCCAAAAAAATACAGGGAGTGAACCACAGAAAAACAATAGCAAAAATTTGTCAATACTTGGATCAAAGAGAACAGACGACGTGGTGAATATTGAAGAAATTTTATATGCAGAGAGGCAGGGGAGGACTCTGTGGGTTTATGCAAAACACGAAACATTTGAGGGTATCAAGATGACACTGGAGGAGATGATTTCCAATGTCGGCAGCAGTATGTTTGTTCGATGCCATAAATCATTTGCCTTAAATGTAGAAAATGTGAGAGAAATAATGAAGATAGACAGACGTTTGTGGTATGCTTATTTCTTCGGCAAATGGGATACATACTGCCAGATTAGCGCCACATATTATGAAAGTGTATATCGCCTATTTAAAGAAAGATAAACGAAAGGGGAAGAAAAGAGAGGAAATATGCCGGTCTATATTAATTTTTTTGCGAGCTTGATAGAAAGTATAACCGTATATGGAATATTGATATTGCTTGACCGTGATAATAGTATGCCGGTCTATAAAATCATAATATATGCTATAGCGTCAGGGTTTACCGTGACATTGCTGGAATATGTTGGAGTTTCATATCATTTTATCTTCACATTTCCCATGTACATTATTTTGCTGAAGATCTTATTAAAGAAAAAAATAGTCTTATTGTTGATGGATGTAGTAATCGCCGGTGGATGTTATATGCTTCTGCAATTTATCACATCTATACTGATAAAGAATATTCACGGCGATATTCTGGAGAATTATTATATACTATTTTCCATGCTTATCTTGTTTGCGGGGGTCACATGGCTTCTCATAAGAAACAATAAAATCTCATCGCGCATCGAAGGGTTTTATGTGAAAAATAGGGATATTGTAGCCTGGAACGCGGTCAGCCTGTTTTTAACTATACTAATCATTTCGCACCTTTGGTACAATGCTGAATCCTTTTTTTGGAAAGAGCAATGGATGCTTCTTGCCTTAGTGCTTGCAAACTACAGTCTGAATATTGCATTGCTTGTCAGTTTTCTGCGCAGAAAGCAGCAGAAGAACAAGGTACAGGCATATCAGGAATACGGAGAGTATTTGGAAGAAATGATGCATCAACTGTCCGGCAGGCAGCATGAATTTGCCAATCAAATAAATACAATGGTAGGTTTGGCGCAGGTGAAGAACAAGGACGAACTGGCGTCTGCGATTATTGAGTATGGTGAGAGGATTCTGGGCGAGAAGAAAAGAACAGGAAAATCTATCATCAGCGACGACAGTATGCTGACCGCGATGCTGTACCAAAAGAGAGCACAGGCGGAAAGACAGGATATACCGTTTGAATGTTTGATCGAAGAAGCTTTTCAAAAGTCCTTGGTTTCTCCTTATGATCTGGTGGAACTGATTGTAAATTTGATCAATAACGCCTTTGAGGCGGTGATGACTTTGCCGGCGGATGAGAGGGAGGTATTTTTAAAAATAAACAGAAACAGTATAGAAGTTATCAATACTGTTTCTAAGGGCTTTGATCATGCGGCTGTTATAAAACTCAGCCAGCTCGGATATTCGACCAAAGGGAAGAACCGGGGATATGGGCTTTCTAATATTAAAGCAATCGTAGAACGATATAATGGCAAGTTGGATATCTATATGCAAGATGATATGATCATTTTCTCCATATTATTTCCATAGTTCTTTCGGACAATCCGGTTCGTACCACATCAAGCCGCTGGGAGTAGAAATGCTTATATCAGCTATCGCGGTGAGCAGCAAGGCCAATGAGCAAAACATATAATGAGACAACTTTTTCATTTAAACCTCCATTCTGTCGCTGAAGCGTACGGTACAAATAATCCCCCTATATCATCCGGTTACCCCTCTTGCTTTAACCCTTGAAGATAAAAAGTTCAAACTATTGCCCACTATAATCCCCCCGGTTTACCGTTAATGATTCCCTAATCCAGTATAACATAAAATCAGAAAACAGGTAGGCCTTCTGCGTAAAATGGCAAATACGTGCGCGAAATGACAATTTTGTACATTTCACGCACGTATTTGCCATTTCGCGCAAATAGGCTTGTTTTATGTTTTGCAGTGTGTATACTTATAAGGTGTAATGCGGTTGCAGTTGTTAAAAGCGGAACACGAAAACGAAGTTTGCACATTTGCGCCTAAGCTAACGCGAAAATCATCGCTAATTTTGGTTATATTTTAAACTAAGTTCAGTATTAGGCGGCAGGGACTACATCGTATAGAAAGGAGCTGGGATTTTTGGGATCGTAAGATAATTAACATATCTGCGTCCGGAGCACAACGCATATTTTATACTATTCTTAATAATATGGGCTATGTTGGATTTAGGTAGAATTTAGCTGACTTTAAGGTTTAAAGTATTTTATATTAAGATTGCCATGTTATACTAAAATCAAGCTCGGATGAGTGCACTATTGTGGATAACTCAATCGGAAAAATTGAACACTGCGAAAAATTTAAGGGAGTGATGCTTATGAAAGTTTGAAGATTGCAAGGTTCCAAAATAATAATTGTTTTCACTAATAAAATTCAAGAAATGAGGTATTAAAATGTTCAAAAAAATTATAGCTACAGTACTTGTGTTGAGTTTGCTATCTGTGACATGTGTAACATCCTTTGCCTTGCCGATAAACAGCGTGCAGACAGCGGGACAGGCGCAGGATTTATTGTCCTTAGTTGCTGCCGAGGATTTTCAGGGCATCGCAGCCGTTGGATTCACAGTGCATGATCTGGATTATGACAATGGCGTAACGAGTTTCTCAATTGATATCACTCCTGATGTTGTGAATTCATTTGCAGTGTCCCATCTTTCCGCAGTTGAAACGCAAATCGTTATTGATGAAGTGGATTCTGACGGGAATACGTGTACCGATACAGTTCTGTTTGATAACGGTGTATTGTCTACAATTGACGGCGCCGCAGTAGATTTTACAACAGTCAGTAATTCGCAAGTATTCAGTGCGGGGCCGTTGCGGGCGCTCCCAGTATGGCAGTATTATGCGGATCCACCGGGAAGCACAACAAAGAACAGTTATAATATGTTTTATGATACATACGATAGCGGTACTATTGAATTCGGGCAGACTGTTAGCAATATTACCGTGACGGTTCTTATTGCAGTGTTAAGCCTAGCTTTTACAGCCGCCGGGCTTGGCGCTGTAACCGTAGCGGTAGCCGGGGTCGCATATGCACTGGTTTCATATATGGCAAGCGATATTAAAAGCCATGCCTATCTATATGCATCATCAGCGAGTTTTTCGGCAGATATATATAGGATTCAGGGCGATTTGGAGATAAGAGAGAAACATTCGCTTACATACAATTATCCACAAACAAGCGGGATCACTCAGCATCAAACATTTCCGTTTTACAGGTGGTTTATAGGGTAATTTTATCTTGATTTCAAAAAAATTAATCATATCTCCTCAAGCTGCCGTTTAAAATGGCGGCTTGAGGCTTTCTGGATTTTGCGAAAACTGTTGTTTTTAAAAAACAGCAATGAAGGAAAGGTTGCCATGTTATATAAAATAATCAGTCTTGCAATCACAATAATTATCATTCCTATGTTTTTTCTGGGTCTATTCCCGGTGTATCGATTAATCCCCTGGACTCTCCTCTTGATTATATTGGTAGGGGCGGTATGTCTGCTCGTGCGTGACCCATCTGCCAAAATCCCTGTCGTATGGCGATTACCCATCGTAATTCTGGTCGGTATAGTCTCGCTTGCTATAACATGGTACGTGCAAGATACGCTTATGAGCGACGAACTTATCAGACAATATAATTTTCCTATGGCAACAATATTTTTGGCGTATTTCCCGTTCTTTTTGAGGTATGGTTTGAGGCACGGGTTTAATAAACCTTTTCAAAATTTCCGATTAAAGGCATGCCTGTCAAGAATTTTATGCATTGCTTTGATTGTGCTGATCAGCGCCGCGATATATTTCTTAGATCCGTTCTCGCTGACAAGAGGATTGCTAAACAACGGCGAGCCATTATTTCTGGTATTCATCCTGTCGATATATTCGTTCGCATTGACTACTATATTTTATCGGTTGGAATTAAAAATGGTTCTTAAATCCGATAAAGATGATGATGCATACAGCACTTGGCTTACTATTCCCGCATATAC
>JAISED010000035.1 GCA_031264295.1 Eubacteriales Family XIII. Incertae Sedis bacterium
CCTATGTACTCCCCGCTCACCTTTACAGCCTTCTTTTTATTAGGATCCCATTTTGACTTTAGCTTATACATGTAGTAGCCGTTGCCGATATGCTTGATTTCGTACCCGGTTCTTTGATGCTTTTGAACCCAATCCGGTAAATTTGACATGGAAATCCTCCAATCATATCTGTTTATATTAACCAGATATGATTGTATCACACTATGCGACAGAATGCAATAGAAAAACCGTCCGCCATAAATGGCGGTTTGACGTATAAAGCCAGACATGATAAAATGGGAAAAAGCCTGAACACTTAGGTGGCAGGCATCGGACTGTGAAATCAATATTGGAGGGGTGAATATGGGTGGTGTTCAAAAGTGTATTGTGGCCATAGATGGCTGGCAAATGCAATGCTGCGGTGTGCCGTTCAAAGTCGGCGATAAAGTAGAATGGATTGTCGGTAAGCATGGCCTGCCTTCGAAGGTTTCGAGTGACATAGTGGATTATTATTATGAACACCATAGTTCCGAGTGGCGGGCATTGTACAAGGCGACGGGGCGCGTGAGCAAGATTACGACATTGTTTTATAGCGTTGAGCCTCATCCGGACCCGAACAAAAATCAAGGCCGTACCCATAGCTGGGTTTACAAGGAGTCTGTTGATGTGACCGAGGCGGATGGCTGGGATGAGGATATTGGGGAGTTGAAATTTGGAGGATACGAGGTTTGTCTGCACCATTACACGGTTCGTCCGGCTTTGCAGAGAGAGATCACGTTTTCATAGGCAAAATCCGATGAAACAGCGTATCGCGCGGACAAACCCTTCACCTCTATCGCGGCGTCAGTGATTGTTAACCGCTCCGTTGCCGATATTGTTCAGAATATCGCGGTTGAGTTTTTCACGCCAGTTCTCAGTGTAGGTCTTTGCGCTGCGCAGCAGTTCGTCGCAGAACGCCGCCACGTCCTCGCCAGTGATCTCCAATACACTTTTGCCGTTTGCAGCGCCCTCTTCGAATAGCTCGATCAGGTCATAATGAATTTTCATCATATCGTAACCGGAACCCGCTGCGAACATCCACATATGACTTTGGATTTTCTTGAAAACGTACCGATAATCTTTCGGCAAGGCTTCAACCCTTACCATTTGCCGCTTGTATTCGCGTTTGCTCTCAATGATCTTACGGATATTGAAATAGTTATCGAAAAAATCAGACATCTGGAATCTCCTCCTTTATTTGGTTCATTTTTGATGCAACAAAATCCCATTTCACCCAAAAACGGCGCAATTCCTCGTGCCCCGCATCGTTGAGCGTGAAAAACTTTCGTGGCGGGCCCAACGCGGACGGCTGTTTGTCGGTGTCCACGAGTTTGTTTTTCTCCAAGCGCAACAAGATGGTATAGACCGTGCCGTCCACCACGTCCGTAAAACCGAGCGCATTTAGCCGCCGCGTGATTTCGTAACCGTAAGTCGCGCCTCGGCTGATGATTTCAAGGACGCAGCCTTCCAACACGCCCTTTAGCATTTCTGTTAAGTTCTCCAGCGTAATTCCTCCTCTCCTATATCGGATGACTTGTATGCAGTAATACTTAGTACTACTATATAATAACACTAAATTATCAATAAAGAAAGGGATAATGTGAAATGTCTGATTATAGTTACATAAGGGTTAGTACAGTCGAGCAGAACCTTGACAGGCAACTTATAGCAATGCGGGAGATCGGTATACCGTCCGAACGGATCTATATTGACAAACTTTCGGGCAAGGATACCAAACGTCCTCAACTACAGAAGTTGCTTTCGATCGTGAAGCCGGGGGACAAGGTTGTAGTTGAAGCCATAAGCCGTTTTGCGCGAAATACTCGCGATCTCCTTGACCTTGTGGAACAGCTCACCCAGAAGGGTGTGGAGTTTGTGAGCCAGAAGGAGCATATCGACACGTCGACGCCAACGGGGAAGTTTATGCTGACGGTGTTCGGCGCGGTTGCGGAGTTGGAGCGCGGCTACCTTTTGCAACGACAGAAAGAGGGTATTGCCGCAGCGAAAGCGCGCGGAGTCCACTTAGGCAGGCCGTCTGTGTCTGTGCCTGATAACTTCGGCGATTATGCGGAGCTGTGGCGAAGGGGCAAACTGAATCTCACAATGACGGCGAAGTCAATCGGTATAAGTAAATCCACATTTTATAGGCGGTTGCGGGAATTTCAGTTGAGGCATAAGTGAATAGAAGCAAGTGGAAAGCATGCCAAAAGGTTAACCTTTTGGCAAAGTGTAATTTTAATCGTTTAAAACATAAATTTTTCAAAAATATCACTAACTGTGTAATATTTTCATAAAAAATACTTGTATTTTGCAATAAAGTTTGATAAACTTTTGAATTGTTAAAGCATGTCAAAAGGTTAACCTTTTGACAAAGTGTAATAGTCAAGAAACAGTAGAAAATATTAGGTGAGAGTGAACCGGAAAATTGACAAGGAGGAAGTGGTATGTCAAATCGTATTAGTAAACGTATTTTGAGCGTAATCATCACATTTATGTTGGTGGTATCGCTAATTCCGGCAAGCCCGTTCAGCATAACGGTGGCAGCGGCAGATGCAACGACAATAGAAGAAACTGCGGCATCTTCAGCGACGGCGACAGCATCTTTGACTACGACTGCGGCGGGTAAGGACTATGATGATGTAGCCGCAAACTACTGGGCGCACCCGGTTATTGCCCGTTGGTCAGGCGGCTATGGGGTTTTGGAAGGTTCTGACGACGACGGAAATGGCGTCTATTCGTTTATGCCGAAGAAGGGGATGACCCTTGGAGAGTTGGCGGCTGTCCTTGCAAGGACATTCGGATATACTGAGAGAACGGAGGCGGCAGTCACGCCGGCTTGGGCTGACGAGTATGTAGAGAAAGCAATAGCGGCAGGCATTTTCGCTAAAACCGGTACGATTAACGCGGGCACCGTCGTATCGCGTGAAGAAGCAATTAAATACATAGCTATCGCTTATAACATAGCGCCGGTGAGCGGCGAAACTACCTTCGCAGATAACGCAAGCATAGGTGCTGAGTATAAACCCTATGTCAATGCCTTCCAAAAACTCGGTTATATCGTAGGCGATAACAAGGATCCGGCAAAGTCGAAGTTCAATCCGAAGGATAACTACCTCAGAGCCGAGGCAATGCAGGTGATTGATAATACGACGAGTGATATCATTGAGGCGTCGGTCAGCGGGAAGGCTTATGATAAAGATCTTATTGTCCGTAAGTCAGGCGTTACTATAAAAGACACAACAGTAAACGGTGATCTGATCATAGCGCAGGGATTGGGTGATAACGGCATTTTGCATTTAGCTAATGTCAGCGTCAAAGGCAACGTCTATGTTGAAGGCGGCGGCGAGCAATCTATTTATGCAGCAGACTTTCGTGTTGAGGGGAGCGTTATTGTTCGTAAATTTACGGGTGAGAATAAAGTCCGTATTGTCGTTAACGGTGACACCAATATTCGCGTTTCTGTAGAATCGGATGTGATAGTAGTAACACAAGAACTAAAAGATGGTTCTGTTGTAGCGGTTGAGATACCTAAAGAGTATATAGGGAATTCCGCCATTGAGCTGATTGGCGACTTTACATCCATAACAAACAGCAAAGAAAACGCGAAAATTGAATTGACGGGATCTGTGCAAACACTCAATCTAGAGACATCGGTTACAGTTACAGGTAAAAATACTATTACTACATTAAATGTTGAAAAAGGCGCCGGCAATGGAACGGAATTATCGTCCAAACCCAAAGTCATCAATGGAGAAGGCAAAAGTGAGGCCATAAGAACCGCGTCCGGTTCGTCCGGCGGCGGGGGCGGCTACAGTGGAGGAACAACACCGACCACACCGACAACACCGACAACACCGACCACGCCGACCACGCCAACAACACCGACCACGCCAACTACACCAACCACGCCAACCACGCAGTGTGCTGTTACTTTTGCGGCTGCCGCCACCGATGCAGCGAATGTTACAGACTTGCCCGCAGCGCAGAACGTAGATCTCGGCAGCGCTGCGACACGTCCAACGGACGTGCCCACATACACTCCCGCTACGGGGGACGCTGAAAAGATTTTCTTCGACTGGTACTCTGATGAGGCATTTACAACGATTTACGACTTCGAAGATGCGGTGACAGCTGATATTACTTTGTATGCAAGATTCATTGACGCCGAAATTGATTTGGATGCATTGGCCTTGCAAATACTGGAGTTTTCACTATTTGGGCTGGACAATACAAATGTTAACAGTGTACTTGGTAACTTGAACCTTGTCACGGCATTTCCGCAGTCACGGTTGAGTGGTTATACAATCACATGGAGTGTTGATGCAGATGGGGAGAATTATCTTGATACAGCTACCGGTGTAGTCACACGTCCTCCATATGATACGGGCGATGTTGCAGTTAAGCTTACAGCGACGATCAACACACCGGAAAACGCAAAACTGATTAAAGAGTTCGGATTGACAATCCGCAGACAAGGCACGAGCAGCATAGCGGTTGAAAACTCGGACGACCGTTACGCAAACGGTTATCCGAATGTCACATTCGATAACAATGGTCAGGCCACTTTAAAAATAAAGCTCAAGGAGAATGTGGCGACTAAAGACAAGCCTGTTGTCGCGTATTGGGTAATGGATTATAGCACAGGCAGCGGTTATGTACTTGATAAAGAAGGTATACTCTATGGGCACGAGGTTTCTTCTTACAAGTATGAAGGGAAGAGTTCTGTATGGGCATTGGATTATATTGGCGAAACTGTCATTACAGGAGATGAGGAAGTAACGGTTATAGGTACGAACTGGTACAATGACGATTTGAACTTCAAAGTTGGCGTGGTACTGCTTGCAGATGATAATATAGACGACCCCGACGCGAGTGCGACTGTAATCACACTAAGCGCACAGGAAGTCGGCTATGTTGATGTGACTGGGCCAAGTTGGGGTCAAGGGCATCTTGACAAGAACAAGAGCAAAATATACGTCTATTTTTACGAGGGGCTTGACGCGACGAAAATACCTGCTGAGGACGACTTCAAAGTTTACGTAAACAATGCGGAAAGTGAGATTACAGTTGTTAATATCATGGTAGAAAACGCGCCGGAGGGGGAGAACGTCACACACCAGTATATGGAGGGTTGCGTAACGCTAACGTTAAGCGCGCCTATCAGTGAATCGGATGTGATAGAGGTAGAATATACACCAAGTACAACAGGCGGCAATGTGCTTACTGACACAAACACTAATCCGGTGATACGAACACTGACGATAGCGGTCACAAAGGATGAACCGCGTGCGCACGCATATATAAATCCGACCGCTGGTACTATTATACTGGTATTTAAACCGGGATTGCACTTTTGGGCAGGTGATAACGTTAATTTCAAAACGCTTGATACAGCGGTGTCATTGACCTATAAAGGTATGCCATTGTCCATGGAAGATAATGGTGGTTCATGGGATACAGTAGAAACTCAAAACGTGTACTACTTCACCCCTCTACCTGCAGGGGCTTACATCGCCAGTGACTTTGAATTCAATATAAGTACGGGCTTATTGTTCTGGAATCTTGATACCATTGTCGTTGACGCGCAAGCGGTGGATGCTGTATTTAGCTTTGACGACATGTCGGGTATAACCGTTGAGTATGACAGTAACTGGCGCAATCAAGAAAGCGGTATTAAAGTGACCATGCCGGATAGCGTATACTTCGCCTTAGAAGGTTCGCGTTTCTATGATACTGCAAGAGGTACGGTTGCCTGCAACTTTGTTTTGACAGTTGATGGTAAACGTGTGCTGTACCGCGAACAGCCTGAAATTATTTACGGGTCTTCGCATACGTTCGTTCTGCCGCTTAACGCACGTTTGGTTGATAAGCTGGCCGCTGCGAGCAGTGTGACATTGGCATATGCGCCGAACGATGAGCATCGGCCGGACACTCGTTCTTGGCTGACGGATATCACAGGCGCGTACTTGCCTGCATTCGGTCCGATAATGGTAAATGGAACAGAGAAATCTTTATAAGAAAAGGAGCGTATCAAAATGAAAAAAAAGACTTTATCAATTATGCTCATTATACTGATGTTGCTTTCGAGCATTGGTGTAACGGGCGTATACGCCGAAGAAAGGGCTGACGGGCAAGACGGATCTGCCATCGCGGAATCGGGCGGACAAAGTGACTTTGTGATCGCAGAAACTGAGATCATTGCAGCGGAAGCTGACGGACAAGACGGAGTGGCTATAGCAGAAACAAACGATCAGGAGGGCGTCGTTATTGCGGAAGCGGGCGGACAAGACGATGCCGCTATCACGGAGCCTGCCGTTATTGACGAACATGACGGAGAAATAGAGAGAACCGTACAGGCAGATGCGGAAGCTGCAATCGTTGACGAACAGGACAGTGAGATAGCAGAAGCCATACAGGCAGACGCAGGGCTTGCCGCTGTCAGCGAAGAGGTAAAGGAAGCGGTGCCGGCAGATGGGCAGTTTGATGTTATCGGCGAGTCAAACGAGGCCGAGATTCAGCCTGCGGCTTCGTCAGACTTTACCGCCCTAGACGCATCAGATTTCATAATTTCGGGGAATAAGCTCACGGCATATAACGGCACGGATGTTGATGTCATCATTCCGGAAGGAGTGGTTATCATCGGCGCGGGCGTATTCAAGAACAAAACCGCTGTCACGAGTGTGACCATACCCAGTTCAGTGCAGATCATTGAGGATGAGGCGTTTTACGGGTCAGGACTAACATCTGTTACAATCCCCGACAGCGTGCTTGCCCTCGGCTATGACAGCCATAAACAGAACAACCAGGAATACGCGCGGCTAGATGTAAATACATCGTATTCGGGAGCGTTCACGGATTGCAATAATTT
>JAISED010000008.1 GCA_031264295.1 Eubacteriales Family XIII. Incertae Sedis bacterium
TCTGCCAGCATCGTCTCGATCAAGCCCTTATATCCTTCCAGCTTAGTGCTTGCGGCTTCCACCGCAGCCTCTGCGTCCTCAATCTCCTTCGCAGTCACTGCGGCGTCCTTTGCGGCCTCTGCGGCCTCAAGCACGCCTTCAGTGGCCAGTACCAACTGCACTAATGTGTTGAAAGCGTTTCCGCGCTGAGCCGCCGTAGCATCCGACTCCAATGCCGCATCGCCTTCATTTGCCCATATCTCTTCGGCGGTCTTAAGACAAAGATCCGCCAGATCGTCATAATATCCCCTCAGCACAGCGGCCGATCCCGCCATATCTATGCTGGGATTGCCCAGAAGGGCTGTAGGAACTACGCCCGCAGCTCCGGTATTTCTGTACATCATGATCATACGGTCGTCATTCTTACCGGAGTATACTACGTCGTCCCTCACCTCTATCTCATCCTCGCCGAGCGCAGGATCGTAGATGAAGCCGTCGGTGTCGGTGGAACCGTCGCCGAGATGGGTGTACTGCCGCAGGGTCGGCACTTCTATTACGCCGTTTACAACCCCGACGTTCTCTATATTCGCACGAATCTGCAAGGCGCCGTGTTTCACCTGCTGTACGACGTCAGGGACGCCGTCAGGACGGTGCATCTCCGCCACGCCGCCTGTAGTCTCGTCCCATTCCACGGACAGTGTGTCATAGTCGTCCAGATTGTCGAAGACCTCGGCTGTGTAGATCAGATTCCTGAGCACGTTCATATTGCTGCCCAGTTCGATGTCAAAGTCGCCCGCGTCGAACCAACCTCCCACGGCCATACCATCAACGCGCGATCCAATCGTCAGTCCCTTAGCTTTGACCACATCCGGGAGTGCGTCAAGCGCCACGCCCTGGCCATCGAACCAAGGTATATTTGTGCCTGTCGTCGGCGAATTCGCGAAGGGTTCGCCTATACGCGCATCGTCCATATGCGCGGCGCCGTGCCATATACGATAACCTTCTCTCAGCTCCATATGATCCATAGCGGTGGCTAGGAAACCGCTCAGACCGGGCTGCCATATATCGTTATACACATCGTCGCTGATGGGGAATATATCTGTAGTGACCCCATCATATCTGATGGCATAGAGACCGGGAACATTCACGGATGTGAAATCGAAGTTCCTGTAGTCGTATCTTGTCCATCTCGTCGCGGAGCCAAGCGTTCCCGTAAGCACCTGTTTAAAGCTCCCGTCGGCGTTCAGCCGCAGCAGCTCCGCAGTATTCGGGGGATTGGCGTCATTCTTGTCGATCTCCATTACGGCGATCTTCGTGAGTCCGGTTCCGTATCCCGCCTGGCTGTGGGCGATGTTGGGTTCCCTCGTCCAGTCCGGTTTTACAGGCGCCTTGATGTGCCATGTAACCACTGTATCGCCTGCCTTGCTGTTGTTCGCTATCTTTTCGGTCATAGTGAACCAGCCGTTCTGCGAGCGGTTACGCCCGTCATATATGGACATCAGTCTATCCGAGGAGATGCTGACCTTAGACAACTCATCCTCCGGCGCCAGAGCGAATTTATATCCGCTGGCCAGAGGCGCGGGTTGCTGCGGACCCTTTTCAGTATTCCACTGATCCACATACCAAGCGTTGCCTACCAACGTAGGCCGCGGCCAGTCCTCGTTCATGGGGTCTTCCGCCGCCAGAGGGAATACGTCAAAGAGGTCATACTGGCCGTCCTTATTCGTGTCTACCCTGTAGCTCTTATTCTTGTAGAGCGACGGTATGAACTCCAGATTGAAGCTGGCGGATCCCGCAAGCTCGGACGGCAGGTCGTCCCTCAGCACTACGCTGAGCGTAACGCCACCCGCCTCGGGTTTTGCTATCAGATCATACTTCATGCTCTTTTCCACAGGAGCGTCTGCGCCTGTGGCATACACATACTTCATAGGAAGCGTTATAGTGTTTGTATCATAGTCATACTGCCGCGGCTGATTCCCCGTAGCGTTGACCTGATTCGCCGGCGATACTGGTGATGAAGACGCCGGCGCCGCCGCGTCCCACTGCTCCGGCACAGGCAGCAGGTGTATATCGCCGTTTCCTGCGATGCGCTGCCCGTGTAGAACCAGGGTTATACCGCTCAAATGCTCATCACCGAACATGCCGTTATAATCATTGTTATACATGAGCACATCAAATCCGGGATATGTAAGATAATTATAGTCGACCTCATTAGCGCCGCTGACTAGAATGCGGTTTGCATCATCGTTCGTCAACGTCATTTGATAATCCTCCGGCGCGGCGGCAGCTTCCTGCACCTGCGATACCGGCGAATAAGGAATGTAAGTAATCACCAAAGCGACAGCCGTCACCCATGCCAATATACGTTTCTTAAACATAGATTCCTCTTTTCTTTCTTAACAGATAATGATTGGTTATAGAATATTACATTGTGGATTCCGTACCTGCCTCGTCCTCCTTTCCTCCTCATCATCTCTTGGGGATTTCTACCCGTGCATCTGCATCGACGCGAGCTGAAACATTTGCGTTGGCGTAAGCGAAAAACACCCGCAACAATGTCATACTAGCTGACTGAATATTTAGAATATCCCCCCGGAACATCTGCGTTGGCGTGAGCAAAAAACACCCGCGACAACGCCCCTCCGACCCAATTGAATAATTAGAACACCTGTATAGACGCTGAGGCAAACCGAAAGGCGCCTGCGCCATATACAGCATCAAGATACTTCACCAAAATCCTCCGTCTATATGCTATATTGGTATACTATATAGCCCGGAGACCGGTACAGTCAAAAAATATATTGCAATAATGATAAAATTAACCACTTCTCGCTACAATTATAGCACTGTGAAATTGAAATGTAAATATTACGAGATAAGATTTTTACCCCCGCGCATCAGCTTCAACGTCGGCGTTCGCCTCCGGCTTCAGCTACGTCGTGGCAAAAGCAAAGAGCGGCTGAAGCCGCTCCGTATATTTTTGACTGAAATCAGGCATACCGCAAACGGCCTTTGGGTTCAGGAATAACTCTGCCGAGTTCTTTGGCCGTCTCGAACCATTCTTGGACAATCCGTTCCGCATTGTGTAACGCTTCTTTCGCCGTTGACCCGTCCGCCATACAACCGGCCAATTCGGGCACTTCCGCGATATAGGCGCCGTCCTCTTCACTCCAATATAGGATAATTTCATATTTATGCATCTATTTCGCCTCCCATTCGGTATTTTAAGATGATATTTCGTACTTGCGTATATCCTTGGCTTAATCGCACATTTCCCTAAGCTTTTGTACTGGCGATCGATCATTCTTTCGGTTTTCTCGCGGGCTTCATTAAACGGGCTAAAAGCCCGCGGGTTTAAACCAGTAGCTTATTATACCCGCGAGCGTTTGCGCTTGCAGTAAATAAGAATGTGTGATACAATAGGACAATCATAGTAAGGAGGTGATTGTCCAATGAACGAAAAGTGTACTGCGACACGGGGGAGACCC
>JAISED010000018.1 GCA_031264295.1 Eubacteriales Family XIII. Incertae Sedis bacterium
TATACAACGAGCAGCTTCAGTGATGTTTCGGCAAGTCAATACTACGCGCCTTATGTAGAATGGGCGAAAGAGAGCGGCGTGGTTCTCGGCGTAGGCGAGAACCGCTTCGAACCGGATGCCGGGATAACGAGACAGGATATCGCGGTAATGATCACACGCTACGCGGAGTTTGCGAATAAGCAATTCCCGGTAACCTTGAAGTACAACATCTTTGCGGATGCGAACGAGATCGGGGATTACGCGAAGAACGCTGTGGATACCCTGTGCAACGCTAATATAATAAACGGTATCGGCGGTAATCTCTTCAACCCGAAGGGACTGGCGACCAGAGCAGAGGTGTCGGCGATACTCCACCGCTTTATACTTGCGGCGAACCTGCAGAGCGGAACAGCTGCCGAGGCCGTAAGCGAGGCAGAAGCAGCAGCTGAGACTACGACAGCAGGCGCGATAGGAACCGGGGGCGCTAACTGAGTAGACGCAACTGATGGTTGCTCTTACATAGCGGAACATTTCCATGAGAACGGCGCGGCGTTAAGCCGCGCCGTTTTCATGTGCACGGGATGTGACATTTTGATTCTGATAAGCCGAATAAGCATGTTATTTCCGCGTCATCCAGCTATTGACATTATGAATTGTGTGCAATATAATGAAGGCGTTAACGGCTGTGCTGCATTTTGAAAAATGCGTGAACTAATACTGAACTTAGTCTAAGACCAGTCTGAGTTCAGTATTACGACCTATGTACAATCTGCTCGGGATTTTAAGTTTTATTGTGGCATCGGGAGGGCATAGAGTCCCCCGAGATTTCAATCAAAGAAGGAGATGAACGCAATGAGAAAATTTCGAAAAACTTTAGCTCTGGTTCTGGCTCTGGTGATGGTGGTGGGATATGCGCCTGTCGCTGTAGCAGATGAACCCGAATCATTCGAACGGGTGGATGCCAGAGTGGTCACCGAGGTGCTCGACTGGGGCGAGTCGGTCACCGCCATCCGCATTGAGTACGACGACGAGATCTGGTGCGGTGACATTGAGTACTCGCTTGAACACACGGACAGAATGACATATAAAATGGTTAGCGATAGAGACATAGTAAACCTGTACGTTAACAACAGCGGAAGGAAGGATGACATCCAGCTAAAGGGCAAATATGTGTTCATCAACCTCGGCGTTGAAAACGAAGACTTTACCACATACCGGGATCAGATCGTTTTCAGAGGCAACCGCTTACAAGCCGGCGCATTAACGCTATACGTAACGCAATCCTTGCCGATCACATCGGTGAGCGGAAAAGTATGCGCACCCAACAGTTTCAGTACAACTACCGGTCAGATGACCGCTGAAAAGGATCGCAATCACCCTGCCTTGTCAGCCGATCTTCTCGGGCCGAATGTGATTGAGGTGCGCACCGCATCAACGGAAGTGCGCACGGTGCTTGACGACTTCCGAACATTTATCTACAGAAACCCTGACAGACCCGAGAATTATCTGAAATTCCATCTCTATATCCCGCCTGAGTACGACTCAGCCGAAACGGACGGCAAAGCCCCGCTGCCTCTTGTTGTTCATTATCCTAACAGCGGCGACAGCAGTCTTGAGGATGATATGCATATATCAAACGGCGTTCTGATGGAATGGCCGACAACAGGGAGTACGGTATCGAATCTGAAAAGGCATATGGGCGCGCTGATGGCTCACCCTGAGGCCGTGTATTGGGCGGATAAAGAGGCGCAGGCGAAGCACCCTTCATTTGTGTTGAGCGTCGCCGGACCGACCACTGGCGGATATCCCGGCAGTACGGCTTTTTCGTTGTTTGGGGCGGGCGGCGCCAACTGGGATCAATGGTATCAATTGTCCCCCATGCAGCAGGACTACATCAAGGTCATGCATTGGATCATGGACACGTTCAATGTCGATACGTCTTCTGTTATAGGCATGAACCTGATGGACGGGGCTACGTCTCTCTATAGCACACTTATCTCCCATTGGGACGCCGTGTCCAACGGTGGGATCGGATTCCCCGAAGTTGATATTTTCTCCGCCTTGGTCATCAACGGCATGGATGGGTATAACACTTTTGCTAACAACACCTCCCTTCCCGGCCCGTTGAGCAGACCTTACGACGGAACGCCGACAAGCTTTTTTAACATTCCGAACTTGAACTTTGAGGAATGGCTGCGCTACGCCGACGAACAGATCACCAAGGTCTTTGACATGACGCCGATGTGGTTGATCGGCGGACATACAGACCGCACTGGACCGGTCTATGGCGATCAAACCTATTTAGGCAAAGATTACGGTACGGGTTTCGGCGGCTTTTTCAGCGGAGAGGCTGTCGGACGTATTAAGGGCGAGCGTATGTTCGATTTCGCGCATAGGCTGAATACCGCGGCGGGAAAAACGGTTGTCGTGGTCAACGACTGGAACACTATGTGGAACGGCCTTGTCAACCAGAATCCAACGTCGAACCCGTCGCTGAAGGGAGATGCGACGGAAAAGATGGCGCAGGCTCAGTGGGATGAGGCCAAGGCTGCCGGCGTGAATGTAATTTACTCCTCCGTTATGCCCGGAACCCTTCCGCAGACCTCGCACTGGGTCTGGAACGCCGCGAATCGTAACCGCGTTGTGCAGGACTGGGCATTTGCTCAGGAAAAAGACAAGCACGAAGGTTTCGATAGAAGCGTCCTCGCCGAGGTGGACTATGATGTGGATTTAAATGCGGAGGGCGGCGGCATTGTTTCTTATGAAGGGATGAGTCCGAGAACTCCGAGGATTATACCGGATGACGCGGGAAGTGACGCCAGAGTGGTAGAAGCCAGGTTGGTTACCGAAGTGCTTGACTGGGGTGAAACCATCACAGGGGTTCGCATTGAGTACTCTGAGGAAATCCTATGCGACGCGATCGAGTATTCCGTCGAGCACGCCGACAAGCAGACGTACCAAATGGCCAGCGACCGCGACATCACAAACCTATATGTCAACAACAGCGGTAAAAAGGAAGATTACCAGTCACAGGGCAAGTATGTGTTTATCAACCTGGGTCTGAACAGCTGGGACTACACATCTTATCGCGATCAGGTCTGCTTTGATACCAGCCTGCGCATACGGCCAAGGCTCAATCCCTATTATATCTATCAGGCGTATCCGGTGCTGACGGTGAATGGAAATGTGATTCAGCCAAGAGGTATCACAACCGCCACCAGCGCCATCAGCGGAACCCTGCTGGGCAACGACGCTGATGGGAAGTGGCTGCATAATATTGAGCAGATGGATGTCTGGTCAACCGAGGTGCGTATGAACATTGATGATTTTAGGTCGTTCAGATACACCAATCCGGCGGACAACAGCCAGACAAAATTCCATCTGTATATCCCTGCAGGATACGAAAATCATGACGAAAGCCTTGAAGACATCCCGCTGGTTGTTCATTTCCCCTCCGGCGACACGGCGTACGTTGACGACGTCCTCGGCAATGCGGATGCCAGTCGGCAGATGGGTTCGCTGTTTACCCATCCCGACGCAGTCATATGGGGCAGCGAAAGGGCACAGGCGCAGCAAAAAGCATTTGTATTGACGCCCGGACCCAACTGGAACAATAATTACATGTACATTGTCAAGGAATTGGTTGAAAATCTTAATATTGACATTAACAGGATATATGCTATCAGCCTGGCGGCCGGTTCGACGCCCATGTGGAACACCATTTTGGCAAATCCCGGTGTCTTCGCGGGCTATGTCAGCACGGCCTACGATCCCTATCACGCTTTCGCCGGAGGCACGGGCGAATATGCGGTCAGGGCTAAGACCGCTGAAGATACGTTTGAACGGCTTTTGAATGAGTTGCCCGGTTGGAACTTTGCCGGTTTGACGGATGGCTCCGGCAGCCCCGTGGCCGGCGACCCCGAATCCCGTTTAAAGGGCGAGCGTTGGCGCGATATAGGATTACTTATGAATGAGAAGGGATACAAGATCGACGTCGGTTGGGGAGAAGAAGGCGAGCTGATGCGAAACGGCATGCTGCGAGGCCGAGAAGCCGAGGCCGAGGCCAGAGTTCAGCTTAATCGAGCCGAGACCGCCGGAGCAGACACATTGATCACCCTGTTTATCCCGGGCACTATCTTGCAAACGATGCACTGGTCGTGGATGGCTGCTTATACCAATGCGGTTACGTGGGAGTGGCTTTACTCGCAGGTCAGGGAAGATGCTGTCGGAACGGCCAATATTATCGCGCCGTCGCCCACATATATCATAACGCTTGACCCTAACAACGGCGCGGCTTCGACGAGTTCGACGACGGGAGCGGACGGCAAGCTGGCTTCCCTGCCCGAACCTACAAGGATCAACTATAGGTTTAACGGATGGTTTACGGCTGCAACCGGAGGGACACAAATCACAACGAGCCATGTATTCGGCGGCGATACCGTGATTTATGCTCAATGGACATATACCGGCAGTAGCAGCAGCAGCGGCAGCGGAGGCGGCGGCGGTGGAGGTATGTCGGCGACGACATACCGGGTGAGCTTCGACAGTCAAGGAGGTAGCGATGTGGCGGCGCAAACGGTTACGAGCGGCCTCACTGCAACGAAACCCACGGATCCGACGCGCGAGAACTACACCTTTGGCGGCTGGTACACAGATGCGGCGGGGACGACAGCCTACAGCTTCAGCACGCCTGTCACGGCTGCCGTTACACTGTACGCCAAGTGGACTTCAGGCGCAGGTGCTGCGGGGAACGATGGGACAACAAGTACCAACGAGACGCAGTTTGCGGACATCGGCGGACACTGGGGCTATGAGGATATCAAGTACGCCTACGAAGCCGGTTGGATGAACGGCACATCAACAAATGAATTCTCGCCCAACGTCCAAACCGAGCGCGGCATGATCGTTACAGTGCTGTGGCGAATCGAGGGATCACCTGCTCCAACAGCAGCGGCGCCATTTGGTGATGTGGAAGCGGGCGCCTACTATGCGCAGGCGGCAGCTTGGGCGGCGGAGCACGATGTTGTGAACGGCGTAGGCGGTGGTCTGTTCGCACCGCTTCGTCAGGTGACGCGTGAGCAGCTGGCCGTGATACTCTATCGTTACGCGCAGTACAAACAGTATGACGTGAGTGCGCAGGGCGACCTGAACGCATTCACGGATAACTCGTCCATATCCGCCTATGAGGATGCCAGAGCGTCAGTAACATGGGCTGTGGGCGCGGAGCTGCTTCGAGGCCGTGCGTACGGTGTGCTGGATCCGCGCGGCGGCGCCACGCGCGCTGAACTGGCAGCCCTACTGCACCGTTTCTACACCGGATTGACGCCCGCAGCGGCCGAGGAGTAGGTTATTTAACATAGGAATACCTTATCGAAACGGCGCGGTGTTAAACCGCGCCGTTTTGGCGCGTCCGTTTCAATATAATACCCTGAGAGAATAAAAGGACTTGATTTTATGCAAGACGTGAGATAATATTAATATCATACTCACACCTGAGAGGATGAGTATGATATTAAATGTATTAAGCAAACGCGGTGAGTGAAGGCGTGCGGCAAAGCCGCATGTCGGGCGCGCTAAAATTGAAGATTGTCTGGGAGGTACTTTTATGCAAGTAAGAAGAATCGCAATATCGTTATTACTGGTGCTGGCTATGCTGGCGGCGCCTGCGGCGCCTACGTTTGCGAACTATGCCGTGGCGCTGACTGCGGGGGGCGCGGGTTATGATGAGGCGCTGACTGCGGCGGATACGAGCTATGACGCGGCGCAGGGCAGGGTGGCTGCGGATGACGCTGCGGCACGGACTGCAGAGGCTGCGGAGTATATCGCTGCGCAGGATGCGGGGGAGGCAGATTATGCGGTGGTACAGGATGAAGCGGACAGGCCGGTTGTTCCGTATGATCTGACGCATTATATCCGGAGTATGAAGATCGCCGGGGAGGGCGGGATGCCAAGCGTTGTCGCCCATCCAGATGATATGTATTATTTTTATGAGGATTACAGCTATGGCAGATGGCTGGCGCCGCTGATACCGGCTTATAATATGGACTGGACAAAGGCCGACGGATGGAATTTGTCAAAGCTATATCATCAATTCACTATGTACAATGATGCTCATTATCTCAGCGCGGGAGGGGTACGTTTGTCGTCAGGGGACACTCTTGACTATACTTCCGGATCGCGGGAGATATATGCCTATGATTCTGAAAATAATCCACTGGCCAGGGGGTCTATATCGGCGTATTTTCCAAAGTTGGCATATGATAAAGAGGCTGTGAAATACGTACAGTTGATAGATGTTCAGTATGAATATAACAACAACTCAGAGATAGGAGGCGGAGCGGGCGGCTTAAGGCCGTTTGCGGAGGATGTTCCGGCGCCGTCGAATTCAGTGGGCGACTATACGCCGGATCTGCCTGCGCCGGGCGGCGGCGGAACCCCTGGCGGTAGCGGCGCGGGAGGCGAAGTGTCGGATCCGGACGACACAGGCGTGTATAATATATGGCCGAAGTATGTGGAACCGGCGCATAGATATAAGCAATTTCTTATCGGACTCACGTCAACTCCCGGAGCTGTGGTAGGAAGCTACGGGCAGTGGGGATGGGGAGTCAAAATTCTGGATAGCAGGGGTATCATGGTGTATGGGGAAGGTCTGCAGGAGTATCAAACGGAGGTGTATCTTCCCACTTATTATTACTACGAACCCGGAGAATACTCGGTGGTATTCGAATATTATGAGTTTGAAGAGTATGATGAGCGTGATATTCGTTATACGCGAATAGATGCGAAGACGATTTTGAAGTTCATTGTTGAAGATTACAGCGACTTCAAATCATTCTCAATAAACGGCGTCGATGGTGTGATCAAGCGTGATGGTAGCAGCCGAGTTGAAATTTCATTGCCGGAAGGGACGGACTTGACTAAGCTCAAGCCCGAGTTTACGGTTGCCGATGGGTCGACAGTGAAGATCGGTGATAAAATACAGAAATCCGGGGAGACCGATAATGATTTCACCGGAAGGACGGCTTACTATACGATAGAATCCGCACGAGGTTCTCGCACTGTAGAGGTGGTGGTTTCGTTAACAAAGAAATACAATCTTATAGGTGAGATAAAATATGCGGATCCTGGCAGGGGCGCCGATTTTCAGCCTTTGCCTAATGAACGCTTTTATCTGTTCGACTATTCCAGCAGGGAGATCATCGGTGAGATAAGAACGGATGATTATGGGATATTCCAAGCGGAAATCGAATATGCGGATAAATTCGCTAAGAACGGATTTTTGCTGGGTGTGAGCAAGAATTACGGCAGACCGGTGGATACGGATAAAGGGGTGCTGATTAATGACGTAATGTGCTTGATATACCCAAATGTCTATACAAAGGTCATTTATGGTAAGTCGCTTGGCAAGAGTTATACCTTCCGCGGAAGGGTGCAGGATGAAGAGGGCGTCGCTCTGGTGGGTGCGGCTGTTTCATGGGACGGCGTGAACTGGGCGAACAGCGGGAGTTTAGGCGGCTTCGAATTCGATTTCGATAATCATTGGCAGTGGGATTCATATGGCTTCACAGTGAGCTTACCCGGTTATCAGAGCGGGTATTTCAGCATCAGACCTGCTTCTGATGAGAGTACACTGGCATTACTACAAAACAGCTATATTGATCTGGGCATTATCAAGCTTAAAAAGCTGCCGGAAGCCGCCAATGCGAATATTTCCGTGTATGTGTCGCCTTATCATACTCAACGGGGCAAGCCTGTAGAGGTTTCTTTGAAATACAAGAGTGATGTGGATGCGGCAGGCGCGCGGATAACAGCAAGCGTGCCTGAAGGTGTGAAGATCGTGGGGGATTCGTTGACAGACGACGATGCGACAATATCCGAAAACAGCGTTAGATTGACGAAGAACCTTGCCGCGGGTCAGGAATATAAGCTCGGCTTCTGGATCTACGCGGATGAGAGCTTCAAGGGGAATTATTTTACTGTGGACGCTGAGCTGAGCGGGAATTCAGGGCTTGTGGCATTGGGTTCGGGTTCGATCTCACTCAGTGATATTACCATTGATCTGCCCGCGGAGGTGGGTATAGATGGGGGGAACAGCAAACCGTTTACAATAAAGGGCGAGGCTTCCGCCATTGACGGCTACACTATTGACATAGTTGTGACGGACGCGCAGGGCAAGACTTATGAGACGACGGCCGCCACGAGAGGCATTCCGGCGGCGGACGACGGACCTTGGTATCGTGTGAACGATGTTGTTATAAAGGATCTGGGCACGAAATCCGGTGTATTTCTGGTGAAGGCTTACCTGAAAGACAGGGACAAGGCGACGGTCAGCGAAGCCGCAAAGGTAGTATTTGTGAGGGAGAATGCTCTCGAACTCAAGGACATACACCTATTCACAGATAATGCTGACATACACGCGGCACAGCCGATTTCGAATTCAAGCTATGTCGCAGCCAGCATATTCGTCAATAATGATTTCAGCGGCAGGTACAATCTGAATATCGACACATATTGGAATAAAATGCATGATTTGGATTTAAATGTTCCGGGCACATCCATAAAATACATAATGCAGACGAATCTCGGTGTTTTCGAGCGAGACGCAACGATGACGGATTCAGGTGACGATACCCTTATTAAGGCTGCGTTTGCAAGCGGCAACTACTCTGCGGGCGTGTACAGAGGATTCAGCACGGGGCATATTTACCTGGAGATAAAGAGACCCGGCGCCGGCGAGGCGATCTACTTCCATGTGGCTTCACTGACTTTTCTGATCGATCCGGCCGGTTATGTGTACGATGCGGCAACGAGGGACCTCATAACAGGGGCGCTGGTTACGCTTGAGAAGAGAGAGGACGGAGTCTGGACGCGATGGGCGGCGGAGAATCACAACCAGCATAACCCGCAGGTCACCGATGAAAACGGCGCTTACGGCTGGATGGTTCCCAAAGGGGAATATCGTGTTGTTGTGGAGGCCGAGGGTTACGCAACTTACCGGACGGACGAGAGCAGTTACGGGGTTATAAATGTACCGCCGCCGCGTGATGATGTCAATATAGGTCTGGAGAGGCCGGGCATAACAACAAGCGTCGGCGCTCTGGCGGGCGGATTTGTTGGCGAGGCATATTCCGCGGCGCTGGCCGCAAACCTATCAGGCGCTCTGACATGGTCTGTCGCTGACGGTGTTCTGCCTGCGGGGCTGTCGCTGGACGCGGGCAGCGGGAGGATAAGCGGAAGCCCTACGGCAGTGGGGACAAGCAACTTTAAGATAACTGTTTCGAATGGAAGTTTTACATCGGAGGCTAAGGCGTTCAGTATAAAGATTGACCGCAGAACGTCGGGCGGCGGCGGATACGGCGGTTCGTCCGCGACGCCGCTAGCGGCCAGTCCCGGAGCGATAGATACGGGAGAAGCGCCGGACGCGCCTACTCAGGGCGGATTGCTCTTCGCGGATATGCGAGCGGACGACTGGTTCTACGCGGATGTGGAGTATGTGGTGGATAAGGGAATATTCACAGGGACTTCAGAAACCACATTCTCACCGCTGCTTTCGATCACCAGGGGCATGATGGCGACGGTGCTTGGCAGAATACACGGTGTGGACGCTTCTGCATATACAACAAGCAGTTTCAGCGACGTGCCGGCGGATCAGTACTATGCGCCCTATGTGGAATGGGCTAAAGAGAGCGGCGTGGTCCTCGGTGTCGGAGAGAATAAGTTCGAGCCGGACGCCGGAATAACAAGGCAAGATATCGCGGTAATGATCACGCGATATGCGGAGTTTGCGGATAAGCGATATCCGGAGACGCGGAAGTTCAACGTCTTCGCGGATTCGAACGAGATCGGCGACTATGCGAAGAGCGCTATAGATTCATTATGCAACGGAAATATAATAAACGGCGTCGGCGATAATATGTTCAATCCTCGAGGATTGGCGAGCAGGGCTGAGGTGTCGGCGATACTTCACAGGTTTATGCTTGCGGTTGGGGATTCGGAATGGAACATATAGCGCATCGACGTGAAAACGCACAGGGTGAATGGGAGGAACAATCTCTGCTCGATCATTTGGAGGGGACGGGGAAGCTTTGCCGTGAATTCGCCTCTGCTTTCGGGGGCGGCGACTTAGGCGAGCTTCTCGGGCAGGCGCATGACATAGGCAAGTATTCTGTCAACTTCAATCGCAGGATATTAGGCGGCAAAGAACGCGTTGACCATTCGACTGCGGGCGGACAGGTCGTCGATGAACGAATGGGTTGCACTTTGTTTTCATACGCGATTTTCGGTCATCACGGCGGCTTACAGAACGGCGGTTCGAAGTACGATGATCCCGATGCCGGAACTTGGCACGCGAGATTGAAGAAGAAGCTTAACGGCGATGATGATTTTTCCGCATACGAAAGCGAACTGAAATTGACGCACCTGGCAGCTGAACCCGAACTCTACTCGAACGTTCCTGGCTTTTCGATATCATTTCTGGTGAGAATGCTGTTTTCTTGCCTTGTGGACGCCGATTTTCTGGATACAGAGGCGTTTATGTCCGCTAATGCGGTCAAGCGCGGCGGATATGACGACGTGGGCATTCTGCTTGCCCGATTGGAACGATACAAGGAAGGCAGATTCAAAACCTCCGACGAAATTTCGGAAATCGACAAAAAGCGAAATGAAATATTTCAAAATTGCCGTGAAAAAGCGCTTGGCGAGAGTGGGTTGTATTCATTGACAGTGCCGACCGGCGGCGGCAAGACGCTCGCTTCGCTGATATTTGCGTTGCGGCATGCGAAGGAGCGTGGTAAGAGGCGCGTCATATATGTGATTCCGTATACGAACATCATAGAACAGACAGGCAAGGTGTTTGCCGCTGCTCTCGGAAAGGGAAACGTAGTCGAGCATCATTACAACATAAATTATGACAACAAGAATCCCGAACAATCGCGTAAATATCTTTCCACTGAAAACTGGGACGCGCCGGTTATCGTGACGACCTCCGTGCAGTTTTTTGAATCGCTCTTTGCGGCGCGCACGTCGAGCTGCCGCAAACTTCATAATATCGCAGAAAGCGTGATAGTATTCGACGAGGCGCAGATGCTTCCTATTCCGTATTTGAAGCCGTGCGTCAGTTCTATTGTCGAACTGGTTCTTAATTATCGCTGTACGGCTTTGCTTTGCACTGCGACGCAACCGACCTTGGACAAATTCATACCGCGTGAATTGCTTGAGCGTATTGAAATCTGCGAAGAACCGGAAGCGTTGAATGCTTTTTTCAAAAGGGTTTCAATCGAAGTTATTGAGAATCCCCTGGATGATGAAACATTGGCAAGCCGTTTGAAAGAACACGAGCGGGTGTTGTGCATTGTAAATACAAGAAAACAGGCGCAAAAGTTATATAGTATGATAGAGGGCGAAAATTGCTTTCACCTTTCTACACTCATGCCGCCCGTTCTGCGCAGATGGGTACTGCGCAAGGTGCGTCTGTTGTTGAAGCACGAAAAACCGTGCAGGCTGATTGCGACGAGTCTTGTCGAAGCCGGTGTTGACGTGGATTTCCCTGTCGTATACCGCGCAGCCGCCGGTCTGGATTCGATCATTCAAGCCGCCGGAAGGTGCAACCGTGAGGGACACGGGAGCAGGGACGCGAGCAAGGTGTATGTATTTACACCGGATTCGTCGTACAGCATTCCCGCTTCGCAAAGAAGACCCATTGACGTATTCCGCAGTATTGCGAAAGAACATGAGGGTGATATTACATCGCTTTCGGCGATAAGGGCGTATTTTGAAGTGCTGTATCATATAGAAGGAGATGATGATCATAGTAACGGATTGGATAAAAAGAAAATCCTACAGAGGTTTAATGATGGAGTAAGTGGTCACAGCTTCCCTTTTAAAGATATCGCAGAAGAATTTCAACTGATTGAAGAAAAAACGTATATTGTTTTGATTCCATTCGGCTACGGACGGCGCATAGAAGCGGCGCTTCGCTGTGGGGAAAGGAGCAGAACGCTGATGAGAGTGCTCGGCAGGTATAGCGTCAATGTTCGTGAGAGGCATTGCAACGCTCTTTTGCAGTCTGGCAGTATTGAACATTTGGATGAAAAAGCGGATGAGGGGATATATGTCTTGCTTGATGAAAACAAGTTTGATGTTAATACCGGAGTAGCGCTTGACATACAGAGCGGACAAGCCTTGTTCTTTGATTCGTAGATATTGAAAAGGCCGGGACATACGCCAAGTGTATGTCCGAGCCTTTCAAAAAACCACGTAAACATTTCAACCCACGCAAGAAGTGCACTTGCGACAATCGGACGATCATTTGAGCGATTTCGGACAGCACCAGAATCGGAGTCAAAACAATCAAAGATTGAAGTGAACGATACCTTCACAGAATCATGTTCGAAATAGCGCTTCTTAAATTATACAATATAAAAAACAAATAAAAAAGACTTGAATATAGAATATTGATATGTTATACTTAAAAATGAAGTAAAGACCACGTAAACGAAGGTGAGGTGATCAAATTGGCTTATGGAATAAGAGTCGAACTTGAAGGGCGTTATGCGCTGTTCACAAGACCCGAGTTAAAGGTAGAACGTCTCAGTTATGAAGTACCCACGCACAGCGCTGCGCGGGGAATACTTGAGGCGATTATGTGGAAGCCCGCTATTAGATATCACATCGACAGAATATATGTAATGAAGCCGATTCGCTTTGAAAATATTCGCAGAAATGAGGTGTCGCTAAAGGCTTCTGCAGGAAATGCCAAAGGCGTAATGGAAGTGGGCGAGGGGAAGTTATATATCAGTACGACGGATTCAAGACAGCAGCGCGCGGCCACGGTGCTGAAAGATGTACGCTATATTATTGATGCCCATTTCACTATGACGGATAAAGCGGGAGCGGAGGATACTCCGGAGAAATTCTACAACATGATTTTGCGCCGTTTACGCTTGGGTCAGTGTTTTCATCAGCCTTGTTTCGGTGTTCGGGAATTCCCTGCGAAGTTTCAACTGTTTGAGGGCGAAGATGAGGATATCTTCAGGGATTACAAGGGAGAAACGAGGGATTTGGGACTTATGCTGTATGAGATGGACTATTCCAACATCCGGAATATCAGACCTACCTATGTACGCGCTGTACTTAAAGACGGCGTGATCGATCTGCAGAATTGCGAGGTGCTCAGATGATTTTGCATGCGCTGAAAGAACAATATGAAGCCCTTGAGGCAAGGAATGGGGTGCCAGAACCAGGATGGGGTTCCGAGAAGGTTTCGTTCGCATTAGAACTAAAATCAGACGGAAGTCTGATAAATGTACTATCTCTTATGAAGGAGCCAGAGAAGGGTAAAAAGGAGTATCCGCATACAATGTATGTACCAGAAAGAGTGACGCGCACATCGGGGATCGACCCCAACTTCCTATGTGATAACGCAGCATACATTTTGGGTCTGGATACAAAAGGGAATCCGCAACGCGCGTTGAAATGCTTTGAAGCATGCAGAAAAATGCATTTTGACATACTGTCCGATGCGGAATCGGAAGCAGCGCATGCTGTTATAAACTACTTTAATGGGTGGAAACCTCAAGATGCGGAAACACATCCGGAGTTGCAACAGTATCTCGAACAGTTCACAACTGCTAATTTAATATTGTGGTTCAAGGGAAGATATGTGCATGAGGATGCGATTATTCAGGCGGCATGGCACAAGTACAAGCTGAAAGAAGATGCAGATGCGGAAGAAATGAGATGCCTCGTTACAGGTGAAGTCGCGCCTGTTGCTAGATTACACAGCAAGATTAATGGGGTTGTTGGCGCGCAGAGTAGTGGAGCCTCGCTCGTGAGCTTCAATGAGCGTGCATATGAGTCATATGGCCGTGAAGAAGAGCAGGGCTTAAACGCGCCTGTAAGCAGGTATGCGATGTTCGCTTACACTACAGCGCTGAATCTGATGCTGGATGATTATAAGCACAGACAGCAAATCGGAGATATGACAGTCGTATATTGGGGCGAGAAGGCTAACCCTGACATGCAGAACACATTTCGCGTTCATTTTTCACCGCAGAGTGCTGACGCAGATCAGAAAATAAGGGGAATCATGAGGAAATTAGCGTCTGGACAACATATTGATGGTGTCGCCCTAAAAGATAAATTTTATGTGTTAGGCCTCGCTCCTAATGCTGCGCGTTTATCTGTAAGATTGTTCTGGCAAGGCGAATTCGGCACTATGCTCAATAATCTTAATAAGCATTACGAGGATATCGAAATCGTGAAAGCGCCGTATGCACACGAATATCTGTCAGTGCAGGATTTGATTGATGAAACTGTGAATACTAAAGGCAAAAACAAGAAAGCCATATCGAAGACGGCAGGTGAGCTGCTGCACTCCGTGCTTAATGGGGTTCCATATCCCGACACTATGTACCACGAGGTTTTGCGCAGACTGAAAGCGGAACACAAAATTACTCGTGGAGCGGTAGCTGTAATCAAAGCATATTTAATCAGAAAGAATGTATTATCGAAAGGAGAGTGTTTATCAGTGTCATTGGATAAAGATAACAGAAACAAAGCGTATCTGCTTGGACGCTTGTTTGCATCGCTCGAATCCATACAGCGAGCAACAAACCCTAATATCAACACCACAATCAAGGACAGATACTTCAATGCGGCTTGCACGACACCGCAAACAGTGTTCGTGTCGCTTATGAAGCTTTCCAACTCCCATATCAAAAAGCTGCTGCATGGGGAAGATACTAAAGGATTCGCGATTACCTTGGAGAAAGAGCGGGGAGAAATAATTGATTTATTGAATGTCAATGAAACCGGCTTTTTCCCCGCGCGCCTGTCTTTGAAAGAGCAAGGTATGTTCATAGGGGGATATTACCATCAGACGCAGGAGAAATTCCGCAAGGTTGACAGCAAAAATGAACAAGCTGATTCGGACGATGCTGAGAATATTGAATTAGATGGAGGGAATAAAAATGACAGCGATCAGTAACAGGTATGATTTTATTGTTCTGTTTGACGTGGAGAATGGTAACCCGAACGGCGACCCCGATGCAGACAATGCTCCGCGCACTGATCCGGAAACGGGTCATGGAATCGTTACCGATGTATGCCTGAAGAGAAAGATACGAAATTATGTTGAAACGGTTAAGGAAGGCGCGGACGGATATAAGATTTACATAAAGGAAAATGTTCCTTTGAATACCAGCGACCGTGAGGCGTATAAAGCCCTGAATGTTGATGAAAAAAAGATTAAGGACGCCCGTAAACAGGATCCGGACATCGACTTGAAGATTCGCGATTTTATGTGCGGAAACTTTTTCGATATAAGAACATTCGGCGCTGTTATGACGACCTTCGTGAAGGCGTCGTTGAATTGCGGACAGGTTCGCGGGCCGGTGCAGTTGGGTTTTGCGAGAAGTATAGATCCGATATCACCCTCTGAAGTCACATTGACGAGGGTTGCAATCACGACCGAGGCCGATGCTGAAAACAAAAAAACCGAAATGGGACATAAGTTTGTCGTCCCGTACGGACTTTATCGCGTTGAGGGCTACGTATCAGCGAATCTGGCGCGTAAGACAACGGGCTTCTCCGAAGACGACCTTTCGTTGCTGTGGGATGCCTTGCTCAATATGTTCGAGCACGATCGCTCGGCCGCGCGCGGGAAAATGGCGGTTCGCGAGTTGATTATCTTCAAACATGAAAGCGAACTCGGGAATGCGCCGGCGCACAAATTGTTCGATACTGTGTCGGTGAAGAACAAATATCCGGATCAGGTTCCGCGCGATTTTTCTACTTATGAAATCAACGTAGCTGAGCAGGATATCCCAAGCGGTGTTACATTACAGAGATTGACTTGATGTTGCGGTAGATGCATTGGCAGATTGAGACAAAGCTATGTAATGTTGCGGTAAATGTAATGATTGATTGAGGCGAGGCAATGTATGATTATGATGATTATGTTATGATTTCGGAAATTCAACATTTCACATTTTGCCGGAGGCAATGGGCGCTAATTCATTTGGAAGATCAGTGGCAAGAGAATCTGAGAACCGTTGAAGGAAAAATTTTGCATGAGAAAACGCATGAAACTCAAAGCGAGGTAAGAGACGGGGTTGTCATAACGCGAGGAATGCAGGTGTTTTCACATGAACTCGGTATAAACGGCGTATGTGATACGGTGGAATTTCGTCCCGATCCCCATGGTGTGACATTGCATGGACGAATCGGGACGTACAAGCCTGTTCCTGTGGAATATAAACGCGGCAAGCCCAAAGAACACAACGCCGATATCTTTCAATTGTGCGCGCAAGCGATGTGTCTTGAGGAAATGTTGGTATGCGAGATAAATGAAGGCTTTCTGTTTTACGGTGAAACGCGGAGGCGGCAGCATGTGATTCTTGACGAAAGTTTGCGCGATGAAGTCTCCGCGAAGTTCATGGAAATACATGAGTATCGCAGGCGAGGGTATACGCCGAAGGTCAAACCGACAAAATCATGCGGAGCGTGCTCATTGAAGGATATCTGTTTGCCAACGTTGATGAAAAGGAGTTCGGCAAAGGCGTATTTGAATGAAAAGCTCGCCGAACAGGGTGACGACCAGTGCGAAAGTTATTGAACGTCCTTTATGTCACTTCACCTGATGCGTATATCGCGTTGGATGGTGAAACCGTTGTAATACGAAAAGAGGAAAAAGATGCTTTCCGAATACCGCTTTTGAATCTGGAAGGCATTGTGACGTTCGGCTACACCGGCGCCAGTCCGGCGTTGATGGGGGCGTGCGCAAGACGAAATATTTCACTTTGCTTTATGAGCGCGCGCGGGCGCTTCCTGGCTCGTGTAACCGGAGAAATACGCGGTAATGTTCTGTTGCGTAAGAAGCAATATGCAGTTTCGGAAAATGAAGTCGAAGCATTATCAATAGCGAACGGGATTATAGCGGGAAAGCTTTATAATTCAAGATGGGTGCTTGAGCGGGCTACACGCGACCATGCCCTGCGAATTGATATTTCAAAACTCAAAACCGCATCAAGCCGCTTATATGAGACTTTAAAAATCTTGCCTGAATGCAATACATTGGAGTCGTTGAGAGGCTATGAGGGCAAGGGCGCGACGTATTATTTTGATGCTTTCGATGAATTGATTTTGCAGCAGAAAGAGGATTTTTTCTTTAAAGAACGCAGCCGACGACCGCCGATGGATAATGTAAACGCATTGTTATCGTTCATCTATACGATATTGGCGCATGAAACGGCTGCGGCGCTTGAAACTGTAGGCCTTGATGCGTATGTGGGGTTTTTACACAAAGACCGCCCAGGTAGGATATCGCTTGCGTTGGATCTGATGGAAGAGTTGCGGCCGGTTTTTGCCGACAGATTTGTTATATCCCTCATAAATAAGCGCGAGGTCGGTAAAAACGGATTTAGAACCCAGGAAAACGGTTCTGTCATAATGGATGATGATACGAGAAAGAAGGTGCTTGGTGCATGGCAGCTGCGGAAGCAGGAGATGATTACACATCCTTTTTTGGGAGAGAAAATCCCGTGGGGATTGACGCCTTATGTCCAAGCGCAGTTGTTGGCGCGATACCTGCGCGGCGACTTGGATGCATACCCTCCGTTTCTTTGGAAATAACATTCGGTCGTGATGCAAAATAAACGCAAGCTCTGCCGCAGCTGGCGCAAATGCGGTATGTTGTGATACAGTTGTGATACGCCAAAATAAACTGTTCCGCTGCGGGTTTATGGGCGCTTGTTCTCGTGAAAAGGATATGTGAGCTTGTTGGATGTCCGCTATGAGTAAGCTGTTAAGATTTCGGGCGTTTGTTCTCATGAAAAAGGGAGGTGTGCGTATGCTTGTGCTTGTTACTTATGATGTCAGTACTATGACCGACGCGGGAAAGCGGCGTCTTCGAAAGGTTGCCAAGATATGCGTCAACCACGGTCAACGTGTACAAAATTCTGTATTTGAGTGTGTGATTGACGCCTCGCAGTTTGCGCTTATGAAACGTAAGCTCACAAATGAAATTGACAAAGAAAATGACAGTTTGAGGTTTTACATTTTAGGGAATAATTACAAAAGTAAAATTGAGCATATCGGCGCCAAACCTTCATTTGATCCAGAAGGCGTATTGCTTATTTAAACGAATGCGTGTAGAATTGAAGATGACTTGGGCACCGGATGTTATACTGAGTCCTGTTTGAACATGATCAAACCTGGCGGGGGAGACTATAGCAGTTACCACTGCTGTTATTTTTCCTGTTGTGAGCTGGACTAAGTTTAGCATTAAGTGCGAGACACAAGCATACAGGGAAACATAGAGTTATTCGCACCAATAATAATTCCTATATATGCCATATGTGGGAATTAGTACTACGAAATTCGATAATAGGACGATCAGAGAACGCTAATAGGCGTTATGTGTTGACTGCTATTATTGGAATAATTTATATTTGCGTCGGCCTCCTTGCGGAGGCCGTGGATTGAAACAAACCAGATTCGGCGGCAAAGACTTCTCTTCTATAAATCGGCCTCCTTGCGGAGGCCGTGGATTGAAACAAACTGTACCCTATCTCCTCTATCTGCTCCCTGGTCGTCGGCCTCCTTGCGGAGGCCGTGGATTGAAACAATTGCTCCGCATGCCATTTGCCGGAAGACGACAAGTCGGCCTCCTTGCGGAGGCCGTGGATTGAAACAAGTTACTGTACCGAGCGAAGTGAGTAGCAATAGACGTCGGCCTCCTTGCGGAGGCCGTGGATTGAAACGCTCGGTACAGTAACTTGAAACTGTACCCTATCTCCTGTCGGCCTCCTTGCGGAGGCCGTGGATTGAAACGTATAC
>JAISED010000020.1 GCA_031264295.1 Eubacteriales Family XIII. Incertae Sedis bacterium
ATCGCGGGCGTATATCAAGCCCAAGGGAAGTACGAAAAAACATTGGAGTGGAATTATAAGGCTCTGGCAATCGATGAGAAAGTCTTGGGAGCGAAACACACATCTACAGCGACAACATATAACAACATCGCGGGCGTATATCAAGACCAAGGGGAGTACCCAAAAGCCTTGGAGTGGTATTATAAGGCTCTGGCAATCAAAGAGAAAGTCTTGGGAGCGGAACACCCTAATACCGGGACGACATATAACAACATCGCGCTCGTATATCAAGCCCAAGGGAAGTACGAAAAATCCTTGGAGTGGCATTATAAGGCTCTGGAAATCAAAGAGAAAGTATTGGGAGTGGAACACCCGAGTACAGGGATGACATATAACAACATCGCGGTCGTATATCACGCCCAAGGGGAGTACGAAAAAGCCTTGGAGTGGAATTATAAGGCTCTGGCAATCTGCGAGAAAGTATTGGGAGAGGAACACCCGAGTACGGCGGTGACATATAGCAACATCGCGTTTGTATACCAAAACCAAGGGAACTACGAAAAAGCCTTGGAGTGGTATTATAAGGCTCTGGCAATCAAAGAGAAAGTATTGGGAGAGGAACACCCGAGTACGGCGGTGACATATAACAACATCGCGGACGTATATCACGCCCAAGGAAAGTACGCAAAAGCGTGAAATATGTTTTGCCGTGCGGTAGTCGTGATGAGAATCTGCAAGTTGGAAGATCATCCCCACACAAGCTTTTTTTTAAATAATATGCTCACTTGTTATAAAAAGGCAGGCGGCAAATCCAAAGATTTCAATACATGGCTAAACGAACGCATAGCAACGTACCCGACATGGTGCGAGTGATATTCGCGCTGCGAGCCTTAAGGGAATCAAAAATTTAAATGCCGGAAACGGAGCCGGGGAATTCTCTGCGGCTTCTTTTGTGGAAGGGCTGAATCGGCGCTTCTAGGGAACTTCTAAAAACCAGGGTGTGCAGATTCGGTGTGAATTTTGTCGCGATTCACAGTCGAAAAACGCAGACATACTGGTAGTATGTCGAGGCTTTTCGGCGAAGAAGCGCGGCAAAAGGCGCGCCGAAGATGTGCGGCAGGGTTTTTAGAAGTTCCCACAAGTTAATTAGACCAGGAGGTGGAAGAATTGAGAAAGACAACAGTTGTAACCAAGTGGCTGGCGTGGGTGCTCGTCGTCACGCTGCTGCCGGCGTTTGCGCCGACGTTCAGTTTGGAGGCGCGCGCCGAGACATTACCGCGCACCGTCGTTTACGACCTGAACGGCGGAACCGGCACGGCGCCGTACAGTACGGAATATAATCCGGCGACGTACCAGACGACTATATCGGCTATCGGTGACGCGGCGACGCCGCCGGCAGGGAAACAGTTCGCCGGATGGAGTCCGCTTAAAGACGGCGTCGCCAACGAATGGTACGCACCGGGCAAATCGGTGATCGTAAGCGCCAACGGGCTGACGCTCTACGCGATGTGGACGGAGAAGAAAGACACATACACTGTCAGCTTCCGCCCCAAGGTGAACCTCACGGATCAGATACCGGATCAGGAGGTCAACGCGGGGGATCCGGTGACAGAACCTGACCCTGAACCCACACACGGAGGCTATACCTTTGTAGGCTGGTATAAGGATTCATCATTTCGGTACAAATGGAACTTCGAGAGCGACAGGGTGAACAGCGACCTTATGCTTCACGCAAAATGGGAACAGAACGATATCACGCCGTATACGGCGGTATACCACCTGCTTCCGGATGTGAAGACGGACGGAGGTTCCGGAGTTCCGCCGGCTTCGAAAGAGGTAGCGCATACGGCCAATGGTGCAAATGTCAGGGTAGAAAACATATTGCCGAACACTACATTAGAGGGCAAGGTCTTCGCAGGTTGGTCTACCTCGCCCGCGCGGGTACTGGAGCTGAAATACCGCCCCGGCGAGAATACAAGTGATTATGTGGCGGTCAAGTATGAAGGCGCGAATCTCTACGACGTATGGGTTGACGCCGATCCGAGCTATTCCAATGCGGTGACTGTGGATTTCGGCGAAACACATCAGACAATGGCGGGACTCGGCAATGCCTTGGCCTTCAACAAGACCTCGGGCTATTTGCAGGTTTTCAAGAAGTTCAAAGAGGCGGGCGTGGCGGATGCCGACAACCCGGCTATGCGGGCTTTGAATCTCGCTGTGGACGCCGATACCGGCGCTAAGCTGGAAGTCTTCCGCGCTATAATAGGCGACGGCGGCGTGACGGCGCCGGATATCAACCAGGCTACCGGGGAAAAATACGAATGGGGCAACCGTTATTATGACGGCCCGAACGACACGATCTGGCCGGAGCCCGGCGAGGATAATATCATATGGAATCAGACGGGCTGGGATACTCAGAAGGATAAATTCGACGCCAATCAGATCTGGTACATCCAACAAGCATTGAAGGTGAATCCGAATCTCAAGGTATACGGCGCGGCGTGGTCTGCCCCGTATTGGATGAAGACAAATCTGGGCGTCAGAAACGATCTGCCGTATGATCCGAACGGCAGAGATAAAACAACCTATCCTTTGCTGGACGACGCGTATTATGAGGACTTCGCGACATACCTGTGCGAATGGGCGTGGGGCATGTACGCCTGGTACGGCATACCCATCTACGCCGTGTGTCCGACAAACGAGCCGGAAATAGACCACGGGTATTCCGCAATGGTACTGCGGGGCGATGATTACGAGCGCTTCATGCTGGATTACCTGAAACCCAAGATTCAGGAATATATAGACGAGGGCAAATTCGGTGCGTCGCCGGTGGGCGCGGGCACAGGTGATTCCGCCATAGCGCCGATCGTGGGCGTAGCGGCGCCGGAGAGCACGCGTATCGACCGCTCCACAAGCGCAGTGGATCTGGGAACGCCGGACAGACCGGGATACGGCGGCATGATGGCTAAGGATGAAATCGCGGACATGGTGTCGGTATTTACCACACATATGTACGAGAACGACCACTTCCTCTATGAGCCGAGGGTGGCTGACGACAATGATACGGCTTATCCTGCATTCATGAACAAGTACGACGATATATGGATGACGGAGATCGGTCAGCAGTTCCCGGCCTATAACGCGGAAAACGTCGCGGACAATCTGAGCATGGTAAACGGCCTGTTCTGGGCAAGGCGCATAGCCAATGAGTTTGCCAGTGAGCCGGGATTCAGTTCCTACATACTGTGGAACGGCACGGGGTCGGCGGGTGTCACAAACGACACCGCACGCTGGATAAACATGTTGAACGCCGGTTCCGGGCAGGGAACCCTGGCGTCACTGACAGGGCAGCTCCGCATATATAAACGCTTCTATACGGTGGCGCAGTTCTCGCGCTTTATAAATCCGGGCGACATAAGGATAGGCGCCGACAGGACGCCTTTCGAGGGCGCGAATGTCACAGCCTACAAGAGTCCGGACGGCAACGACTTCGCCATAGTCGTTCTCAATGAGAGCAACGCCGATCAGAGCATAAGCATAACTTTGGACGGCAACAGCGCAACGACGCTCATACCCTATCGCACGTCGGACAGGGAGAATATGAAGCAGCTAGCGCCCGTGGCGGCGGACGGAGGGGCATTTACAGTGGATCTTCCCGCCATGTCGATGACGACATTTGTGAATGACAAAGGCGCAGACAATCTGCCGGGCATGAACATGCGCGACGTATTCACCATCCTTGAGGCTGAGGACAGTGACGGACAGAGCGCGAGCGGAGTGGCGGCTGCAGCGGATGGCGTCAGCGTTTCGAACGGCGCCTACATCAAATACGCCGATTTCAACTTTGCGGACGGAACGGGCGTTCCAAGCACGAATTTACACGTGCTGCGCATGAAAGCCGGCGGCAACGCAGGCGCGACCGCAAGCGGAGAGCTGGAAGTACGTGTCGGCGCGGTTGACGGTAGACTGGTCGGTGCCTTCCCGATAAGCCCGTCAGAGGCGACAGACGCCGAAGAGTATTACGCACAGCTTGATACCGGAGATCTGGGCGCGTATGGAATTAAGGATCTGTACCTGGTGTACAACGGGACAGGCGAGCTTTATCTGGATAAGTTCACATTTGATTCCGTCTCGGCGCCTGTGTATAATCTTCTCGTCAACGGGCTTGACACTACAGCCAATAACACAAACGGATGGACAGGGACGGGGATCACCTCTTCGAACCTGATGTATTATCGGGCTAATATGGGACGTTCACTTATGGTTTCAGGCGGCGGCGCGGATAAAGCTGTGGAGGCTGATCTGAAAGTTCTCCCGAAGGAAGGCTTGACATATAAACTCAACGCCTTTGTAATGCCGAGAATCCCATCGCAGACAAAGGCCACCGCATATGAATCCGGTTATGTGAACGGCGGAAAGGCCGAAGCCGGTCTCCGCTTCTACAGCGGCGGAAATCTGGTGGCGACGCAGGAGATCGTCTCGCGCGAAAACATCGACAATATCGACTGGAGGCAGATCACAGCTACGTTCGAGTATGAAGCGCCTGAAGGGGTAAGCTTCGATTCAGTGAAGCTGGCGTTTACCCTTGAAGAGGACGTAGATTGGTTTATAGATGAAGTCACGCTCGCATATGGCGGAGATCCGGAGTCTATTGTGGCGGATGCTAAGGCCGCGCTGACATGGGATGTGATCTCCCGTGAAAACAGCATAGATGACGTACTTACGGATCTGGCTCTTGTTTCGACGCTTGAGGGCGCTGATATTGAGTGGCAGTCTGACAACAAGTCGGTGCTGTACTGGGATCCGTCCAGACCCAACATCGAACCCAGATGGTCGGGCAGACGGTATCCGCAGGCTAAAGATTTTGTCGTAAAATTGACCGCAGTCATCAGCTGCGGCGATGTCAGCGATACAAAAGAATTTAATGTGACAGTGAAAAAAGGCAGGGAGATGAAGGTGCAGGATTGGACATTGCCGCGTCTCGACATGGCTGCCTTTATGACCGAGATCGGGGATGTCACGCAGATCGGTCTTGTCAATGCCGCTGCGGCGCAGTGGAGTTCCAGTGATGCATCCGTAGCGACGGTAGATCAGAGCGGGCGCGTTACGGCAACCGGAAACGGAGACGCCACCATCAGTGCGATCGTAGGCGACGCCACCTTGGAGTGCATCGTTTCCGTGGGATACGCGGCGCAGAATCCGGCGTTCCCGCCGTCATGGGAGCTTTACATAGCTGACGCGGAACCTCACGTCTACGGAGATACGCTGTATGTCTACGGTTCCCATGACACGAAGGTTCCTGTCGGCAGCAACTATTGCTCCGACGACTACCATGTGGTCTATACAAAGGATCTCGTTCACTGGGTCGACGCCGGCGTAGCGTTTACAACGGCGGATCTGCCCGAAGAGGACGACCTGAAATACAGAGTCCCTGTTCTGTGGGCGCCGGACGCTTTTGAATACAACGGCAAGTATTACCTGTTGTCATGCGGCAGGGATCAGGACGGCGAGTACTTCATAGCGGAGAGTTCATCCCCCACGGGGCCGTTCAATCAAAACGTGCGCAGGATCACCTATAAGGGCGGTCCGAACGATGGGCAGCAGATCGGGAACATCGATCCGGGCGTCCTTGTGGACGGAAATACGGTATGGCTCGCGATGGCGGGTCTTGAGGGGCAGCGCAGAAATTACAATGAGATCTTCTGGCCCAGCAAGTTCCGTTATGGCAAGCTGGACGTGGCGACGGCGACGGTAGATTATACCAGCATCATTGAGACGGTTCATGATGTTATGGAAGACAAGGCCGAAGTCACCTCGCCTTTCGAAGGACCATCACTGCGGAAATTCGGTGAATGGTACTATTATATCTATGTAGCCAACAATACAAAGACAGGCATAAGTCCGGGCAAGCTGGATTATCTCTACACGAAAGACATCACTAAGCCGGACAGCTGGGAGTACGGCGGAACCTTCCTGAGCAATAATGAGTTCCCGAACGGCGGCAATGTTCACGGTTCGGTCGAGTATTTCAAAGGCAAGTATTATGTGACGTATCACACATCCGCTCAGGTCGTGCCGACAAACGGAAGTGCGCGGTTCTTCCGCATCGACGAGGTTACAATCAATCCGAACACCGGACGGATTAACCTTGCCGACATGACGTCGTCAGGCGTGAGAGACGCCTTCGGGCTGGATGAGCGGATTCAGGCGGCGAGCCTGATCAGCGCCGTGCCCGGCGTCTTTGCGCGCAGGGACGACGCGGATACGCTAAACTACGTGCCATATCCGTACATATACCTCGCCGCCGCGGACAGGCAGGTAGGGTATCGCTATGTGGACTTCAAGACCGGCACGGATTTGTTGACGCTGAGTGTAAGAACAAGCGGCGACGGAGGACAGCTGGCGTTCAGCGAAACCAGCGGCGGAACGGCCTTCGCTGCAGCGGCGCTGCCGAATACAAACAGCGAGTGGCAGGAGATAAGCGTGCCTATTACGAACTCTCCGACGGGAGTGAAGGAGGTTTATGTGAGGCTCCAAGCCGCGCCGAGCGCGGGACGGGCGGACATCGACTGGTTCGCGTTTAGGACTGCGGAAACAGCGCCGCCGCCGACCCCGACGACGTATACTGTGAGTTTCGACTCTCAGGGCGGTACGATAGTTTCCGCGATCACAGGCGTGACAGAGGGCGCGAAGATAAGCGAACCTTCGGCGCCGACCAAGACGGGGAACACGTTTGCCGGGTGGTATAAGGAGACTGCATTAACGAATCAGTGGAATTTCGCCGTTGATGTGGTAAACGCCGACATCACACTCTTTGCAAAGTGGAATCAGGACAGTACGCCTACACCAACGCCGAGTCCGGGGACGACGCCGGGTAAAGGCCAGCCGACTTCCAACGGAAGCACGGCGGACAAGCCTGCGGGCACGGAAAGCCCCGCACAGACGCCGGACGGAGGCGGTACTATTGTAGTAACCGGTCCGCTTTCGCAGTTCAGTGACGCCGCAAGCGTTTCGGATTGGGCGCGTCCGTTCATCGAGCGTCTCGTACAGAGCGGCGTGCTCAACGGCTATGCCGACGGTACAATCGGCTCTAAGCAGAATGTAACAAGAGCGGAATTCACGAAGATGATCGTGACGGCGTTTAACATGAGTGCGGGCGCGGCGGCAGGCAGCTTCAGCGATGTAAGCGAAGGCGCCTGGTATAAGAGCTTTGTGGATATCGCATCCTCCCTCAACCTGATCAATGGGACGGGCGGCGGCTACTTCTCACCGGATCTGCATATCTCCAGGCAGGATCTCAGCGTAATCGCTTATCGCGCGATTCAGGGACGCGGAATCACAATTCCTGCCGATGCGAGCGCTGCTTTCATCGACGACGCGCAGATCGCCGATTACGCGAAAGAAGCGGTGTACGCGCTGAAGACAGCAGGCGTAATCTCCGGTCGCGACACAGGCGCCTTCGATCCTTCCGCGCCTGCGACACGTGAGGAGACGGCTAAGATCCTGTGCGGCATTGTGGATTATATCGCGGCACGGGCAGTTTGAGTATATGACTGAGTACAGTGCGTGTTGCCCAGACATACGGTTTTTGTTGTGACGTGTGTTGCCTAGCATATAGCGGCTTGTGTGCAGTTTTATCACACAGTGGCATGTGGTACAAATCGCTAGGCGCAAAATGGGCTAAGTGTGCATGAACGCAGAACAGCTACAGCGTTAGAAGTTCGATCATATGAAAGAGGCGGACAGGTTTATATAGCCTGTCCGCTTTTTACGCTGGTCAAAGGGCAGTCAGGGTAGAAGAGCAGCGGACAGTCAGATGATTAAGCAGTTACCACACGGGAGGGGCGCGGAAATGTCCGTTATGAGAAAACTCGGCGGTTTTTCGGAGGCGTGAGCTGTGACGGGGAAAGCCCTCGCAAATCCCTTGCTGTTTTTTCGTGCAAATGATAGACAATGTACAAATTGTACGATATAATGATTCTATCAAACGGAAAGGGGCATTTGCTATGGAAAAGGCAACGACCACCAATATTTCTATCAGGATGGACAAGGACTTGAAAAAAGAAGCAGAAAAGCTTTTTGGAAATTTTGGTTTGAATTTAAGCACCGCTTTCACTATTTTTGTCCGTCAATCGGTTATGGAACAAAGGATACCTTTTGAAATAGCCGTGCCCAAACAAGGTGCGCTTTCAAAGAAAGCGCTTGGCGCACAAGGTTTGGAAGCCTTGCGAAATTTACAAGATGAAGCGGATAAAAACGGTCGCTCGGAAATGACAATGGATGAAATTATCGAGGAAATTCGAGCGGCGCGTACAGAGTATAAGGTGTGAGGTCAAATATTATGATTACCGCCGGTGCAGTAATTGATACGAATATACTTGTTTCCGCTATGCTTTCGATAAAAAGCAAACCGAGCCAAGTCGTTCGCTTGGTCTTGGACGAACAGTTGCGCCTGTATTACAGTGAGGCAATTTTGGCGGAATATCAAGTCGTTTTAGCCCGTCCTCACTTTGACTTTAACCTTGACAGCGTTGATGCTTTATTGGAAAGTCTTATCGGTTTAGGGGTCTTAATCATCCCGCAAACAACGGACATCGCCTTTATCGACGAGAGTGATCGTAAGTTTTATGATGTTGCCGTTACATGCGATGCAACACTGATAACGGGAAATCGTAGGCATTATCCTGACGCGCCGTTTGTTCGGACACCCGCAGAGTTTTTGAATGACTGTAAAAACCGGCTGTAGAACACAAAATAGACGTTACCTTTCCGTAGGCGCGGGAGTATCAAGTTTAACAAATCCTCTTTTTATGGTATAATATATATAACGGGTTAAACCTGTAAACGGGTATTTCGGAGGGAAAAAACGAATTTAGCAAAGGAGATATATCTATGAAAAAGTTCTTTGTAACCATCCTGGCGCCGGCAATGATTGCGGCCTTGCTTGTGTTACTTGTTACCGGTTGCGGAACGAAGGCGGAAGATACCGCGTCTCCCGCCGATCCGGCGGCCGAATCGGCGGAAAGCTCGGAAGCGAACCCCGAAGACGCGTCGCCGGAAATTGAACCGGTGACGATCCGTCTTGGAGGACTCAAAGGGCCCACATCCATGGGCATGGTCAAACTATTGAAGGACGCCGGCGAAGGCGCGTCTTTCAACACGTATGAATTCACAATCGCGGGTTCCGCTGATGAGGTGACGCCGAAGCTCATAAACGGCGAACTCGACATTGCGGCAGTTCCCGCGAATCTCGCCTCCGTGCTTTACAACAACACGGACGGCAAGATAAAACTGCTCGCGATCAACACCTTGGGCGTTCTCTATATCGTCGAGAACGGCGAAAGCATCTCGAACCTTGCGGATCTGAAAGGCAAGACCATATATGCGACGGGGCGCGGCTCTACGCCCGAATATGTGCTGAGTTACTTGCTTGAGAAGAACGGCATCGACCCCGAAAATGACATCACCATCGAATGGAAAGCCGAGCCGACAGAGGTCGTTTCGCTTATGGCCGGGGACAAGGGAAGCATCGCAATGATGCCGCAGCCCTATGTGACTGTGGCGCAGGGCGCGATAGAAGATCTTCGGATTGCTGCGGATCTCACAAAGGAATGGGATGCGCTCGGGAGCGGCAGTGCGCTTATTACGGGTGTTCTCGTTGTCCGCAGCGGCTTTGCGGACGAATACCCGGCTCAGGTCGCGAAGTTCCTCGAGGAATATAAGGCGTCAACCGAATATGTCAACGCGAACACGACGGAGGCGTCCGTCCTCATCGAAGAGTTTGATATCGTTAAAGCCGCCGTCGCCGAAAAAGCGCTGCCTTACTGCAATATCACATTCATTGACGGTGCTGATATGAAGGCCGCCATGCAGGGTTATCTGAATGTGCTTTACGACAGAAATCCGCAGTCTGTAGGCGGAAGCCTCCCGAGCGGCGATTTTTACTATGGCGCGCAATAAGGTTCTGAGAGAGGCAGTGATGAGAGCCGCAGCAATACTCGCGGCGCTCTTGTTGTGGCAGGCGGCGGCTCTTTTTTTGAACCAACGCATTCTGCTCGTGGGTCCCGTCGATGTGCTAAAGGAGCTTGCCCGTCAAGCGCCCCGACCAGATTTTTGGCTGACCGTATGGTTCTCGCTAAGGCGCATATTCTTGGGCTTTTTTCTCGCGCTCTCCGTAGGGATGCTGCTGGCGGCCTTGAGTTACCGCTTCAAAGTGTTTAAGGTGATGATCCGGCCGTACCTGTCAATAATCAAAGCGACGCCGGTCGCCTCGATCATCATTCTGATCCTGATATTCATGAACTCGCGGAACCTGTCGCTTATCGTTTCCTTCCTGATCGTCCTCCCGGTCGTGTACGCGAACATCCTTGAGGGGCTTTATCATACGGACGGAAAGCTCATCGAGATGGCCGGCGTATTTCATGCGGGTCTGCGTAAGCGCATCATGTTCATATATCTGCCGCAACTGAAACCATATCTGATCTCGGCGTGCACGGCGTCCATAGGAATGGCGTGGAAGTCCGGAACTGCGGCGGAGGTCATCGGCATCCCGAAGGGATCCATAGGCGAGCGGTTGTATGAGGCCAAGATTTATCTGAACTCAAGCGAGCTTTTTGCTTGGACCCTGGCCATTATCGTATTGAGCATATCCGTTGAAAAGCTGGTGCTTTGGCTGATCGCCAAGTCATACAGCGCGTTAACGTCCGAGGGGAGGTCATAATGGATGATATTCGCGTCGTGAACCTGAATAAGGCGTTTGGAACCCATATTGTCTTCGAAAATACGACTGTGCGATTCTCCGCCGGAAAACGCAGCGTTGTTATGGGCGAGTCGGGCTGTGGGAAGACGACATTGCTGCGCATTCTCATGGGACTTGAGCCGCGTGACTCGGGGGAGATCGCGGGGACGCCCAAATACATAAGCGCCGTATTCCAAGAAGACAGGCTTCTTGAGGAATTCAGCGCCGTGTCAAACATTGCCTTTGCGGCGGATAAGGACGTAACAAATGAAATTATCTTCCGCCATCTTGCGGAGCTTGGCCTTCGGGAAAGCGCCCTGCAAAGCGTCGGCGAGTTGAGCGGGGGCATGAAGCGCAGGGTTGCGATCGCGCGCGCCATGCTCGCAAAAAAGGAATTGCTGCTTCTGGATGAACCGTTCAAAGGGCTTGATGACCAAAACCGGGATCGGACGGCGGAATACATCAAGCGTAACAGCGACGGCGTCACAACGATCATCGTCACGCATGATATGGACGAGGTCGCCCTAATGGACGCGGCCTTGATCCGTATGGGTAATTACTCAAACAAGGCGTGATTTTTATCAATCCCGGAACTTACCAATCTCGGAACCTGAGCCTCATACCGGAACCTGCCCCCGTCTCGGAAGCTCTAAAAATCTTCTAAGGTCTCCCTTGTTATGTCTTGAATCACAGCGATTTCAGAATGCGCCTGCGCGATGGCATCCGTTATATTTGTTGTTTTCGTGTTGATCGCTGTGATCGACTCGGCCGCCGCGCTTGAAATTTCGTCTGTTCGGGAAACGGTTTGTTTTGATTTGTTGGCAAGCGACTTCACTTCCTGCGCCACCACGGCGAAACCCTTTCCGTGCTCGCCCGCTCTGGCCGCTTCTATGGACGCGTTTAATGAAAGAATATTGATCTGCTGAGAAATCAATGATATATCCCTTGACATCTTGCTGAATTGTTGTATCACCTCATTGATGTGATCGATGGAACCGACAATCTCATCCGACATTACACCTATGCTCGAAATATCAGCCATGATCTTATCTATGTTTTCGAGGTTTATCTTTGACAGATTCACAATCTTATCAGAGGCCGACTGAATGGTGTCCTTCTCATTTTGTATGCAGTTGGCCGGTATATCATAACCGATCGCGATTCTTCGAGCCATATCGCGGCAGGAGTCGGAGCCGCAGGCGCCGCAATCGAAGGTCCTCTTCTCCTCGGTCAGCTTGCCGAGGGCAATAAACACTTCCTCTATTTGAGCATCTGTCACTTCGTTTCGCGCAATTTTTTTCGACGTGTAGCTCCGCAAAAAATCATTGAGCCGAAGCGTCTCGTCATATTTTTGATAAAGCGCGTCATATTGTGATCTGTCGGGATCGAACATCACGTTTTTCCTGTTTCTCTCCATAATCGAGCCCACTTCAAAGCGGCTGCGCTTGTGCGCGCAACCCGTTCCGATATTGCAGCCATCGGGGCAGTTCAATACGTCAAATATGGCGGGAAGGTCGCTCTCCTGCTGCTTTGCAAACAACTCCAACGCGTCATAGACGACGCCCTGTCCCTCCGACTGATCGATGCGCAGTTGTTTTCCGAGATAGTATTCAACATTTTCCTTCAGGCCGCCCGGCATGGGGAAAATGCGCCCGAGCGCCGATTCTTCATGATCGAAGTCCGATTGCTGCGCCGGCAACATGATATTATTGTTTATAATATAATCGTACAGTTTTTTTAATGTCACGTTGTAGTGAACGTAACCCGTGTCCTCAAATTCATGCGATTTCGCTATGCAGGGGGAAATCGCGGCGATTCTGTCATTGACGCCGCAATACTTTTTCATATAAACAGCGGTGCACAGCATGGGACTCTGCACGGGCGACAGATATTTTATCAGATACGGTACATGCAGCAATATATAATTTACAATGGCGGGGCAGGGTTGTGTGATAACCGATTTCGGCTTATTCCTTTGAATGAATCGTATGTACGCCCATACGCATATATCGGCGCCCAGAGACACGTCGTAGATTTTTTTGGCGCCCATATTCCGCAGCCACGCAAGCACTCTGCCGCCATCAAACTCATTCGTGCGCATGGCCGGCGCCGCAAACACCGAAATGGGCACTCCGTTTTTCAAATCGCGCAGAAACTGCTCGGTATCATCCTCATAATCCCGCGCGTCGTGATGGCAAGCCTCTATACAAGCGCCGCAAGCGATGCACCTCTCGTGGTTTATCCTGACCTTTATCTGGTCTTCATCCTTGTATGTGATGTTTGCGCCTACCATCGGGCAAGCACGCACACATTTGTTGCAGCCGACACATAAGGACTCGTCATTCACAATCAACTTTCGCATTTGCAGTTTCTCCAATAATCAGTTGTTTTTTGCTGATTTTCCTTCTTTTATAACATTATAACACTAAAAACCGGGAGAAACAATAGATTTTCATCGTTGAAGATGACTTTTTGTTCAAAATCCAGGATTATTTGAAGAACTTTTGCCCATTCGCTTCATTGAATGCCAACGCAACACTCCATAATTGATTTTGCATCATATTGCGCCAATTGGTTGCGCGTACTTTGCGAATTTACTTGCGCGCACTTTTGCGATTTTTTTAATAAGTTTTTGACATTACTGGCGCACTATGATATATTGTACCCGTAGGTTGTATTCTATTTGTTGATTTGAACATAATTTCAGGGGAGGTTCTATTATGAAAAGATTGAAAAAGTTTTCTGCTATTGTTCTTTCCTTTTGCTTGATACTGACGTCTGTCGTATTACCGCCGGGAGCGGTTTTCGCGGCGGGCGGGGACGGTATCGGCGATGATTTCCAGGACAGAATAGAGGTCTTGGTGGCGGCGGACGCCGCGGCGAATAACCTGAATCTGACAGGCGCCGGCGAGCTTCTGCGTCAGGCTCTTGAGAAGAAGGGTGTTAACGGCAGCCTGTTAAGCGTCAACACCACAAATGTAAGTTATATTGATGAGAGTTTCGACTGGATACGCGTCGATCATACGCATGTGGAGTCGATGAGCGCGATCAGCGACGACAGTCTTAACAGAGTACAATATTACAATGACCGGTATGTCACAAAGCTGGATGAGACCCATATAGTCTACGAAGGTAAGTCGATCCGGTTCCTCGGATACGGCGTTCCGGCGTACAAGGACTTTTTATTCATGCCTAACAGTGCGCCGAACAACAAGGTCTTCTCATTTACGCTGGACGAGTCGTTAATCGACACCCATACCATAGAGGGTTTCGGCTTCCTGTTTAACGCCGACTATCGCTTGGTCGACGGCAAGCGGACGCTGAGCGGCTATATGATGGTGATGGATACCTCTCAGGCGCGATTATATCAGCTTGATAGCATCAACGTAGACGCTATGGCGGATGCAGGCGATAATAATAAAACATTCCTGACGGCAGCTAATAACGGCGACGCGGATTGGGGCGGCAGGGTTACGCTGCTTACATCCGCAGCGAAACCCTCAGGCAAGCTGCATCATCTGAGACTGGTGGCCTCGCCGGATAGCGCGTCATTCTACGCTTTTACCGATAACACATATAGCGTGCTTAGACAGCAGATTATAGCGCCGACTGCGCTGCCCGCCGCGCCGACTAGTTATGGCTTCGGACCGATAGCCGCATATACCAGTCATAGCTGCAGCGTTCAGACGAACATAGTCATGAGCGATCTCAAGATGTCGACGGACGATTCGAATTCCTTGACTGAGGTGATAAGAAGCGCGAAATGGACTTATCCGGACTCGATTCGCGTCATAGCCAACGTCGATAACGACGGGGTCACGGACTTGAACGCCACATTGGACTTGTCGACTATATTGTATTACCTGAATCACAATGATGTGCATTACGCCGGTTGGGGCGTCAATAATGAGATCAAAGGCAGTTCGGCTTTCGCGACTGTGAAGGAGCAGGCCGAAGCGCTGGTGACGCAGAACAATGACAAGGGGCTGTTTATAGACCGGAGCGTTCCGGGGGAAGCGAGCCTTGAAACCCTCGAGCAGGGTATAGAGAAGCTTGCGGACTACATATACGGCGTCATTCAGGAGCGCGGCGCCGAAAAACCCGCAGCGCCCAAGCTTTCCGCGGGCATAGCCGGAGAAACGGCCACGGTGACTGTAACCGATACTGTAACATCTGCGGGCAATCCCATATCGGATTATAGCTGGTCGCTCATGGATGTGGATTCAGGACAATGGATCCCCCAGACGGCGGATGGCAACACATTTTCATTTGCATTGGGAGACAATAAGCACTATTTCACGCGCGTGCAGGTGAAAGATTCCGTGACGGGACTCGTCAGCGAACAGGCGGTCATCTACATAACCTCGGCGCACGTTCCCCCGCTGGCGGAGTTCAACACGAGCGACAATGAAATATGGCCTGAGGAACAGTTGATTCCGGACGCGAACACAAGCACCGTGATCATCGCCCGCGATCAGTCATATAATCCGTCATACCGCGCTATAAGCGAATGGGAGTGGGAAGTATATCGCGGCAGTGAGAAGCGGGACGAGCTTTCACGCATATATACGGCGCCGGTGGATTCTGTCAGCTTTGATTTCGCGTCGCAGCCCCCGGGGAAGTATTCTATAAGACTGCGCGTCAAGGGCGAGGATGAACTCTGGTCGTCCGCATACACGCAGGACATATCTATATACGGAAAAAGCGAATCCATATCGCTTGAAAAAACGACGCAGATCAGCGACGCAGGATATACTCTGTACACGCCGCCGCTGAATGTGGCGGCCATACTGCGGGAGCAGGCGGGGAACCTGTCCGACTTCCGCACATTGCGCAGAGCGCCTGACGGAACGGTGGACATAGGCTTTTGGAACGCGATTAACGGCGGCGCGGCTCAGGTGGATTTCAATCTGGACGGCGGAGAATATGAACTCTTCGTTCAGGTGCTGGGGGCGGACAACAGGGTCAGCACGCAGTCTCTGGGGCAGTATAGCTCTATGCTGGATGAGAGTGATACAAGTGCGCCTGTTGTAACAGGACTCGATCCGGGCGCAGGCTCCATTATATCCGATAGTTTGCGTCTGATCGCCTCCGCGAAGGACGACAAAAAGCTCTACCGCATTGTGACGGAGTACAAAGGCGGCGACGGAGAGTGGACGGAAACAGGGAATTATTTGAGTGAAAAGGCCGAGGACAACGCTTCGGTATATATAGACATAAGCGGGGTGTCCGACTTCGTTGATGTCAGAACCTACGCCTTAGATAGAAACCTCAATAAGAGTGAGTATTTCGAAGCGCGTTATCAGATAGACCGCGAGAAACCTGTGATAAGCGATTTCAGCGCATCGGCGAGCGGCAGAAACACCATAAATTGGTCTGTCGAAGCCACCGACAATTATTTCGTTGACAGCATTGTCGTGGAATATTCAGTGAACGGCAGGAGCTTCGAGAAACTGTTCGAGAAGGATTTCGCGGCGCCCGCGCGCAAGATCAAAGAGGACGGAAGCTTTGACGCGGTCTCGCTTCCCGACGGTGAATACAAGCTTCGCGCCATGGTGGTCGACCGGGCGGGCAATCGCAGCATGGTGAGCGTGGAGCAGACCTTCGAGCTTGACGGCGCCAGACCCGGCATATCCCTCATATCGCCGGCGAACAAGTCATATATAACAGGAGCTGTCACGTTCAAGGTATATTCCAATGATAATATGGGTCTTTCAAAGATAGAACTTCAATACTCGTTGGATCAAGAGACGTGGAAGACTGCGGATGCAGAAAAGCCGGCTAGCGGGAAGAGCGGTGAAACCGACTTCGATTTCAACACATCGGTGCTTGACGATAATGGAAAACCGTTTGGCGGCACAATCTATATTCGCGCGATAGCCTATGACAGCGCGGGTAATGTGAGCGACGGAACGCCTGTGTACAGCTACACAGTAGACTCCACCATGCCGGATGCGCCCGGCGGCTTTGTTATAAGCGAAAGCGCGGCGCATATCTATCTCGAATGGGATCCGCCCGCTGAGACGGAGGACGACTTCGCCGGATTCAGACTGTACAGAGCAGAGATGGGCGAAGACGGCGCGCCGGGAACATTTTCTAAGATATTTGAAACGAGCAACTACATCGGCTACTTCGATAAGACGGTGGAGCAGGATATAAGATATTACTATTATCTTACGGCGATAGATATGGCAGGCAATGAGAGCCGGGGCACGAATGTATTGTCGGCTGTTCCGACGGCGGATGTTCAGGCGCCTTCAGTATATTCATATTATCCGAATGCAAACGCCCGCATTCGCCCGAACGCGGCTATAACAGCCAGTCTGGTGGACAATGTCAGGCTCGCGAGCGCGGAGCTTCTGTACAGGACGGATGCAGGCCAAGGCTGGAATAATTTGGAAACTGCGGCTCTCTCGAAGGGTTCTGAAATCGCAAGCTTCAGCAACTGGGCTTCGGCATTGACGGACGGCGAATATGAATTCGGACTCCGCCTCACAGACGCCAAGGGCAATGTATCGGATGTGACGGTCTTCCGCTATACGGTGGACAGCGTCGCGCCTGCGGACAGAACTTTGACCGGGGTAAACGGCAGTCTTAGGGCCGGAGCGAGTTGGGGCGAAGACCCATCCGAGACGGATATTGCCGGTTATAAGGTATATGTGGCGACTGCCGCGGACGGCAGCTACACCTATGCCGGCAATGCCATGAAGGGAACACTTTCCTTCATGACCGGAAATGTAGATCCGGGGACTTACTGGATCAAGGTTGTGACATACGACTCCGCGGGTAATGAGAGCGCCGGGGTTGTGACCGAGGCGGAGGCCATACTCTACGACGACGAGCCGCCTGTGCCGGTGATCACCGCTCAGGAGAACACCGTCGTGGGCTATGCTACGGACTTATCGGCCGCAGCCTCATCGGACAACGACAGGATAGTCGCGGGTTCGTGGGATTTCGGCGACGGAACGGCAGTCGGCGACGGGATCAGCGTAAAGCACACATACGCGGAGGCGGGTAAGTATACAGTCACTTTGACGGTAAGCGATCGCAAGGGCAATTCCGCTTCGATCACAAAGGATATCATTGTGCATGGTAAGGACGGCGACTGGGCTGTCATCAACGTCACAGTTCAGGGACGCGATAGCGCCGGTGCGCCTGCCGCAGCCGCGAACGCCACGGTGATGATCGCCAACGGCGACGAGGAGATGACTCCCGTGCTGACCGACGGCGAGGGCAAGGTGTCCCTCGTGGTTCCGCGCAGCGGCAATACGAGCATAACCGGTTACAAGAAGGATTTCGAGCTTACAACTACAACGATAAATACCCAAAGCGGCGCTCAGAGTGAGTTTGACAGTGTCATAGTCATGAACCGCAGCGATTATCTCGTGGGCAAACTCACTGTGGAACGCATGACGCTGGATGAAATAATACAGGCGGGCATAGATGTAAACGATCCCGCTAACCAGTTTGTTTGGGAATTTACAATAGTCCTCGAATTCGAGGGCGTTAAATACACCAGACCCTATTATGTGAACCAGGACGGCTATATCGGCGGCGGAGGCGGCTGGGGCTACGGCGGCGGAGGCGGCTGGGGCTGGGGTTATGGCGGCGGAAGCGGGGGCGGCGGATGGCCTGTGTTCATACCTTCGCAGGATCCGAGCATTCCGCCCGCAGTGGCATACATGCTCATTTACGGCGATGTTCACTGGCTGAAGGAGTTTTTCATGGTTCAGCTGGATCTGATCAACTACGCGCCCGGCGAACTCTACCTTGAGGATATGCAGGCGGTGCTGAACCTGCCGGAAGACGGACTATCATTGGCGCCGACCCCGGTACCCCAGAGCGAGCTTATCGACATAGGCGTTATAGCGGGCGACGGCGGTGCGGCCGGTGCGAATTGGATAATAAGAGGCGACAAGCAGGGCGAATACCCGCTTTCAGCCACCGTAAGCGGGAAATGGGCGGACGGCGTACCGATCACGAAGACATTTGAGGCGCAGGAACCCGTGAAGGTATGGGCCGGCAGCGCGCTTCACATGTACGTAACAGCGGACGACAAGGCCTTCCCCGGGACGCCGTATAACGTGGACTTTGAGCTGGTCAATGAATCCGATATAACGCTTTACAATGTTGAGTTCAATATAGAAGGCGGGACGCTTCTGCCTTCGTATACATATGACAACGTTGAAAACGCGCCGGGCGCCCTCGTGGGCGGCAGCACGGCTTTCGTAACGGAGTTGGCGCCGGGACAGTCGCTTAAGGCCTCGTTTACGATGGGCTTCGGCGGCAGCTTCGTAGACGATGAATTGATATATTATCTGCAGAGAGCCTTTGCGTTTACGAGGGGCGGCAGCAATACGACGGTTCCGGTGAGCTTCTCATTCAGACCGGTAATACCTCCGCCGGAGGTGATTGCCGAAACCGGCAGCATATTAGTATACACATACGACAAGGATAACAACATAATACCCGTCGGCGGCGCATTGCTTACCTCAGAGGACGGCACTGCCTGGCAGGCGGACAGCGGCGGTCTGATCAGACCGAATCTCCCGAAGGGCTATAACAAGCTCATGACCATTACAAAGAGCGGATATGAACCATTTTCCCTCAAGTACGCGTTTATGAAGGAGCAAGGGCTTATATATCTGGCGCCTATAGGCGGCGATCCGAGCCAGCCGGAGGGCGGAAATATACGGCAGAATGGAAATAAAATAACATTCGGTGTTCCGCTGCTGAATGTTGACGCGGATATTGAGCTGTTCGGGGATGAGTCGATAGGTTTGAACATACCCGATGTGCCTATAGAATTCGCCCTGTCCGAAAACGAAAGGCGATTCATGCTCACGATAGGCGTCAGCCGCGATCTGTTGGATAGCGAGACCAGTTTCGCGCCTTTCAAGAATCTTGTAGACAGCGTGAACAGCGGCTTTGAATCCGCAGATACTATATTCGGTGTGGCAAACGCCTTTGGAAAACCGGGCGACATCATAAAAAATACAGCTAACTTCGGCGGTAAGTCATTCGAGGCTAAGGTAGTAGGCTATATCGACGGTATTGTGGATGACGACGGCTACATGTACGTAGAATCCAGCGGTCTTATAGGTTCGTTCAGCGCGGAATACAATGTGCAGAGGCAGGCCGTGCTGATGGCGGGTCCCGTACCTATCCCCTTTGTGTACGGCGGCGGGATAGGCGGGAACTTGAGCGGCAATCTCAAGATAACCGACCTCACAAAAGATCTCACGTTGAGCTTCGAGGGGGAACTCGGACTCGGAGTAGAAGGCAGGGTCAACGCCGGACTTGGGATAGTCAAGATAGCGACGGTGGAGCTGGAATTCTTCGGCGGCGGAGAGATAACATCAAGCTATCCGAGCATGGAAACGAAATACAAGATCGAAGCAGGGCTGCGCGGTAATGTGCGAACCTTCCTTTGGAACGCAAGTGTCGATATAGCGAAGGTGTCCACGAACGGGATCATACAGTCGCTTTCAGCGGAGGCTTTCGATGGCGGATACGGCGCATTCGTAAAAGCCGAGCGCGCTTATGCCGCGAGACCCTCGGAGTTCACGGCGAATGACATAAACTTCGCGCCTATGGCGGTGTCGCCTGTGGGCAAGGAGTACAAACAGCTGAAGACCAAGGTCTATCCCTATGGCACGCCTATATTGGCGGAGGTGGACGGCGGACGTCTGCTTGTTTGGATAGACGACGACGCCGCCGCGCGCACGGATGAAAACCGTACCGTGCTGCTGTATTCCTATTATGACGGGAACGCTTGGAGTGCACCGGCGCTGATAGACGACGACGGTACGGCGGACTTCTATCCCGAGGTCAGCGTTTCGAACGGAACGGCGCACATAATCTGGGTAGATGCTGATAGGGAACTCGCCGGGGCTGCGAATATCGCGGACGATTCCGCGGCTATGGATATAAGCTACGCCGTTTTCGAAGCAGGAACGATGAGTGCGGCGGCGGCACTGCCGGCAGGTTCGGCAGTGCTGGATATGATGCCGGCATACGCGGACGGCGCGCAAGGCGGCGGCTTCGCGGTCTGGGTCAGCAACGACGGCAACGATGTTTTCGGCAGAAACGGAAATAACGCTATTTACGGCGCCGCCAAGTCAGGAGGCGTTTGGTCGGAGACCGCCGAACGGCTTGCTCAGAGCGGGGATCCGATTACGGATATAGCCGTCGCAGATGGCGGCGACCGAACATATATAGCCTACACCACAGTTAGCGGTGAAAACAGTGTCACAGGAACTAAGCTCTACCTGATAAGCCATGGAGTGAATACCGATGTAAGGACGCTAAGCGGCGGCGACACGATGGTTGCGTCTCCGAAATTCGCCGGCGATGAACTGTACTGGTATGAGGATGGCCGGATAATGTGTCTGGATATATCTTCGAATGAGACATACACAGTCAAAGGCGACGGCTATGAAGTGATTCCGTCTGACTTCGAGGTGTTCTCAAACGCCGCCGGACAAAAGGCCATAACGTGGTTGGACGCGGCGGAGGCGGGCGCCAGAGAGGTCTGGGCGTCGTTCTTTGACGCCAATCAGGACAGGTGGAGTCCCGGAGTACAGATTACAGACACCGAGCTTTATCTGCGCGGATTCAATGGCTATATGAATGATGCAGGCAATATACAACTGGCGTATACAGGAGCGCCGGTCGTCAGCCAAGCGACGGCGGACAGCCCGGCACAGTACGGCGACGCCAATCTATACGCGGCGGCTATAGCGCCGGTGAATTCCATCCATATCAGCGAGTCAACATGGATAGACAGCAGTAAACTTCCGTCAGAAGGCGAGGTGACTGTGACAACTGTGGTGGAGAATACAGGTGAGAAGACGCTGGAAAGCATAACCGTTGAAGTTGTGGACGGAGCAGGACGCGTGGTTTACACCGAGGATGTGCAGATTGTGGTTCTGCCTGGCGAATCAACGGATTTGACTGTAAAGATTCCGCTTCCTGAGGATTATAGCGGCGGGGATCTTTCGTTCCGGGTGAAGCCCACAGGCGACAACGTGAACACATCCAGAAGCAATCTGGTACAAATCCCGCTCACGCGTCCCGATGTGGCGGTGTCAGTGCAGAAGGCGAGCGTGTCGGCGGAAGGCGCGGGGGAAATCTATGTGAAGGTAAGCAACCTGAGCGGCGCCCCTGTAAGCGGACTGCCATTGACGATTCGTTATGATTCACCGGAGGGCGAGAAGTTATATGAATCGGTGATGGATAATCTGGACGCTTTTGACAGTGTAGTGATGCAGATCAAACCGGGGCAGATCGACTTTGCCGGAAAGGGCGCGCGCAGCGTTTACGCCGGGGTGGCGCCTTTGACAGGAGAAACGGCAATAAGCAATAACACCTGGCATACGGTGTTGGCAAAGGCCGCAGCGTCGACAGAACCAGGCGAACCAGGCGAACCAGGTGAACCCGGCGAACCCGGCGAGTCGACACCGCCGGCGATACAGAAGGTCATGATAACAGCCGCGGCAGGTGCCGGAGGCAGCGTAAGCGGCGGCGGAGAGTACGAAATCGGCGCGCAGGCGACGCTGACGGCGACGCCGAACAGCGCTTACACCTTCGACGGCTGGTATGAGGGAGGACAGAAGATCGCAGGAGCGAATGCGGTATACAGCTTCACAGTTGCCGCCGCCAGGACATTGCAAGCGAACTTCACAAGTGTAAGTGAACCGGGCGAACCAGGTGAACCAGGTGAACCGACGCCGCCGGCGATACAGAAGGTCATGATAACAGCCGCAGCAGGTGCCGGAGGCAGCGTAAGCGGCGGCGGAGAGTATGAAATCGGCGCGCAGGCGACGCTGACGGCGACGCCGAACAGCGGTTACACCTTCGACGGCTGGTATGAGGGAGGCCAGAAGATCGCAGGAGCGAATGCGGTATACAGCTTCACAGTCGCCGCCGCCAGGACATTACAAGCGAACTTCGTAGTCAGCGGCGGAACCGACACGCCGACAACGCCTCCGACAAATCCGGGCAACGCTTCCGGCAAAGGACAGACCAATGGATCGGGGAGCACGTCCGGACAAACGACAAACGGCGGCGAAAGCCCAAGCTCGGGGTTGAACGGCGATGAAAACGCGCTCATAACAGGAGACGGCGTTCCACTCGGCTCTAGCGGACTCTCTGATATAAGCGGTCATTGGGCGCAGCAGGCGATCGCGGTTCTCATGCAGATGGGCGTAGTGACAGGATATCCGGACGGCTCATTCGGACCGGAGAACATGGTTACACGGGCGGAATTCCTGACGATGTTGATCCGGGCGTTGAAAGTAGACGTGGGAACAACAGTGTATCAGAACGTATTCACAGATGTGGCCGCAGGGGATTGGCACGCTAAGACTATTCAAAGAGCCTACGAGCTTGGTGTGGCACAGGGCATAGGCGAGGGCTATTTCATGCCGAACGCGCCTGTTACACGGCAGGAGGCGGTCACTATGGCCATAAGACTTGTGGCTTTACAGGATGTGCTTGAGGATTCAATGCGCTTGAACAAGGATCTCAGCTCATTTGCAGACAGAGCAGACATATCCTCATGGGCTGTAGGGGCGATGGAAGCGGCCGTAGACTTCGGATTGATCAACGGCGTCAGCGAAACAAGGCTCGCCCCCCTTGCGAACAGCACCAGAGCCGAGTCCGCGCAGATGATATACAATATACTGGCGCGCGCCAGGCTTACGAATTAAGGAACTGTCGTTAAATAGATATAAAAACGCAAAAACGCGGCGCGGCCATCAGGCTTGCGCCGTGTTTTTATACTGATACTGAACGCAGTATCATATCATGTACAACACCTAATTTTGGGCACTACTGAACTATAAATCTGGACATAATGGATTTTGCTGCCAGTTTTACCAAGTGATTGACGGTTTTATGGTTTATTGTACGGCCGTTCTTCAGTACAAGGAAACCGCTGGCGCATGCGGGATCATGGGAGAGAATTTCAAAATCCGCGTTCATGGCGGCAAGATCCACGAAGATGAGATCCTTTTCATGCAGACATGGTATGCTGATAGAGAAGGCGCCGGCGTCATTGTCGAAAGAAGCGCGAAAGCCTTCGTCGAATACGATAAAATCGAAGGGCAGTGACTTGTATCTTCCCGAAAATTCCAGGGAGTCGGCACTCAAGCGGATATCATCGGCAAGGACTGAGTACTCGGCGGCTATTATCGGGAAGCCGATGTTGAACATGATCTCATGAATGTCGAGTCTGTCGAATATGCTGATAACGCGTGAGAGCTGAAGGAGGTCGTCGCAGTTGTGCAATAGTATAAAATTCAACAATTCAGGCGATTTCGAAGCGACGTATTCATAGTAAAGAGTCACGCTGTCCGCGCCTGAGATCGTATCCTTACGGCTATTCCAAAATCCAAGATAGTTTTCGACGGTTTTCTGCTTGAGATTAGGCAGCATGGAACGTAAGTCCGAAAATGCGCGGATCACCCTATACATGTCTATGCTGATACATTCGGAGAAAGCCGCTTGCCGGTGGTGAGCCGCCAAGCGGGTGTTTACAAAAGGAATGTCGAAGCGATCGCCGTTATAGTTGAAAAGTACATCGATCCCATCCAGAATATCGGTATAAAGATCGAGCAACTCGGTTTCTTCGTGCGCTCCCTCGGAGAAGAATTGTCGTACTCGAACGCCGTCCGCTTCGGGAGTCAGGACGCCGCCGAGTACGATCTTACTTCTGGAGGGAGCCAAACCGGTCGTTTCAATGTCAAATACCCCGATTCGGGCGTCGCCGAAGTAAAAGTTAAATGCCTCGGATGAATAAAAATCCTCTTCGAAATGAGTATCAACAAAGTGCATAAGTCTATCTGCATGATGCTCGGCAACATGCAACTCCTTTATGTTTTTTAGGGATTATTGCGTAAATGAACGGCAACCTTTGTATCCTCGCGTTTGATATGGTTGACGAGCCATCCGCCGATGTGCGAGTTAACCTTCCCCACAAGCGATATTGTCGCTCCCTCGGTCTTCAATTGAAGGCTGAGGTCGGCGACGACGCGTTTGAACCCGTCATGTAATTTCTTGTGATTGATATAGTCAGGATAATCATATTGCAGCTGAAGCGCCTCTTCATCGCCAAAATGTTTGGCGGTATAACCCTCAAGGAAATCCATGGTCTCTTCAAGTCTTGCGCGGCCATGCCCGCTTGAGCAGGCGTCCACAAGAGCCGCTATAGCCTTGATCAACTGCTTGTGCTGGGAGTCTATCATCTCATGACCGGTTTCCAGATCCGGAGTCCAAGCATATTTTTCAGCATCGCCGCCCGGCGTCATTTTGTGGGCGGAATTCGTCTCGCCGCCGAACTTCGCTTTGTGGGCGAACGCCGACCCGTTGCCGTACGCCGCTTTGTGGGAAGACGCCGCCCCGCCGCCCGAAAGTGAAGGCGGAATTACCCCGGCAGAGCCGGAATGTGAATCATGTATCTTGAATCTGCTGATCAGATCGCTCAGCACCGCTGATTGCCCGCTGAGTTCTTCGGAAGCGGCGGCGCTCTCTTCGGCGGTGGCGCTGTTGATCTGTACGACTTGGGTTATTTGTGTAACATTAGCATCTATTTGTGTGATAGAGGCGGACTGCATGCGCGTGCCGGCCGCTATTTCATCGATTATCTTGCTTGAACTGATAACCCCCTCCACGATTTCTCGCAGGGACTCGTTGGTGGTAGCCGCGATTTTGACGCCCAGCTCGGCCTTGGCGACTGAATTTTCGATAAGGACGCTGGTGTTTTTGGCCGCCTCCGCACTTTTCGCAGCCAGATTGCGTACTTCTTCGGCGACGACAGCAAAGCCCTTGCCGTACTGACCGGCGCGCGCCGCTTCAACAGCCGCGTTGAGCGCGAGAATATTAGTTTGAAATGCGATATCGTCAATGATTTTGATGACGCTGCTTATGCTCTTTGACGCCTCACTGATTTCGCGCACGGCGCCCATCATGGAATTCATCTGAACTCCCCCTTGCTCGGCTTTAAATTTTATATTGTTTGCAAGTTCAGATAGATTATTGGCGGAAACCTCGGCGCGTGTAATAGAACCGGAAACCTCGGCAATGGAAGACGAGAGGTGGGAGATGGAGTCGGCCTGCGCGCCGGCGCCTTGGGCGAGAGTCTGCGCGCCGTTGGCGATCTGCCCCGAACCGGAAGCTACCTGACTTGCAGAAAGATTGATCTCCTGGAAAATCTCATTGAGATTATCCAGCATGGTATGCAAGGAAACCCCTAGAGTGTCGTCATTCCCCAGGGTATTCACCTCAGTCGTAAGGTCACGGGCGGCGACAGCCTGAAGAGCGTGCCCGCAATAAACAAGGTGTTCCAGCGTACGTATAAACGCCGCTAGGGATTGCCCTATTTCATTCTTCAGCTCGGCGGTTTTCCGTATCTTTTGCCATTCATCATCTGTGAATGTAAGATTGCCGGTTTCGCCTACTTGTTTAAGAAAGCCCATCATCAGATTAAGCGGGCGCACTGTCCGTCCGACAGTTACGCTCACCACAAGTGTGATAGCTGCGCCGGCCAGAGCGAAGATTCCGAACATAAGAATGAGCAAAGAGGTGTATGCCGCGTTCGCTTCACTCTCGGGAGCGACGATGGACACATAATACCCGCTTTCGGCCATATTAAGATCGACAGGTACGGTAGCCGCAATACTTTCCTTGCCGTTGATGATCGAATCCACATAAGAATAGTGTACACTTTCATTGTCGGTGGGCCGTTCATAATAAATGCCTGCCGCTTCGGCGTCATTCCCCACATCGTTCAGGGAAGGGCTGTACAGCACCTTGCCGCCTTCGCTGGTTACTACGATATAACCTGTTTCGAGAATCTGCTCACTCGATAGTATCGAATGTATGCTGTCTAGGTACATATCACTGAGGATGACGCCTATGAAGTTGCCGCTTGATGATGTAATAGGATAGGAAGCAGTTATCATGAAGCGGGTGGATCCGCCTACGCTGAAGAGGTAGGGTTCGGTAAGAACCGCGCCCCCCCGCTGTTTAGGAAGGGTGTAGTAGTCCTCATTGAACTCCTGTTCATTATCGTCCACATTTGGTTGATACAGATCATGACCGCCGTCCCTATAAAAGTAGAAGGAAACCCTTCCGTGTTCCTTTGTACCATATTCCGTTCCGATATACTCGCTGTCACGGCCGTCAAACGCGTTCGCCTCGAACATGAAGCCCAGCCCCTCCGAAGTGGGATAGTCGCTGAAGGCTTTCAAAAGATACTTTTGCATGGTGGCTCTGTCGGCTTCCCCTGAGGCCACGGCGGCTTCGGCGACATTGGCCAGGCCCGATAAAAACGAAACCGGATTATCGAACTGGCTTTGGATCATATTGGCATATTTTTCGGCCTCTGTTTGGAATTTGTCTTTCGTGATATCATCGAAAGTAGCTCGCAAATACAAGAATAAAGTCAATAAAATGACAAGCATGCCGAGTAGAAAACAAATTAGAGTGATACTCGTAATTTTAGTTTTAACACTTTGCATTCTGTTCATAAAATACCCCTCCCCGAGGAATTACCCCCTTATACCCTTTGAAATACGACGACATCGGCTACAAGTGACCGATGAATCGTCACAATTATGGAAGTTCGAACATGTAGCGCCCCTAAATTCAAAATCCATTATTCATCCGCTTATATAAAATTATAACATAAAATGTGAAAAAAAAACAGGGAGTTTTCAATTTTTAAGACATTTATGGACAAATCTTGAGGGATTTGTCGGGAAGGGGTTTGTAATTTGTCGATTTGCGAATTTTCCGAAAAATATGAGTGAAAATTGTTTACAAATCCCCCCTTATATGAAATGATATATATAAAGCAAGTTCCCATAAGATTATTTTTTGAATAAAATTGTGAGTACCAGCAGAGGTGGATGATGTTATATAGAGATATAGCCAGGCCATTGAGAGAGATAGCCGTCATGACGCCGGGCGCGCGGGTCGCGGATGCGCTTACCGCCATTGCCGGAGCCGGCGAAAGCTGCGGGCGGATGATTGTTCTGGCGGCAACGGACGCGGGAGCGGCGCTTATTACAGAGCACGATCTGATGAGAGCCATAGCCGCGAATCCGCAAATTGTAAACGGTAAGCTGGAAGATATTGACATTATAGCTGCGCAAACGCGCGGTGAGGAGGAAACCGTTGATCTGAAGGACTTTGGATCTTCCGAGGCTTTGCTTGTGATTAACGGCGGCGGAAATCCTTCAGGCGTTGTTTTGAGAGCCTGCGCCGCAGAAGCATTGTACTGCGGCATAGCGGAACGCCTGTCGGAATTCGCGGAGAAGGTTCATCCCCTGGGTGGGGAGAACTATATCGGTAATGAGATTTTCAATGCGGGCGGCCGTCATGCGGCAGCCGGGGCGGGGGCGCCGGGCGGGGCTGCTGCGCCGGAAGCTGCAAGTGCGTCTGTTGGGACGGAGGCAGGCACGCCGCTTGCAGCGGACGCGCTGATCGCGGCGCTCGCGGATAACTATATGAAGCTTTGGAAAATACTTAAATACTTGGCGGACAGCATTTATGTTACGGATCACGAAGGGGTGACTATTTTTGCGAACGACGCGTTTTCGGACACTTCCGCAGTGAAAGAGAACGAATATCTGAATACGGCAGTCGCGGAGTTGGAGCGGCAGGGACATTTCAAGCCCGCCGTAACGCCCATGGTTATACGTGAACGCAAGAATATAACTATTTTTCAGCAGGTCATTGATAAAAACGGCCGCGGGGTTCAGTGGCTGGTAACCGGAGTCCCTATCTTCAGCGCGGACGGTGAGCTGGAGATGGTGGTGACAAGCGCTAAGAATATAGAAGAATACGAGAAGTTAAAACGTTACGCCGGGAAGTTGAAGAGCAGCCGGGAAGGCGCGGCGGTCTACGCGCGGGACGACCTTGTGTCGTCGGGGGCGCTCATGCGAACAGTGCTTGAGATGGCTGACAAGGCGGCTGAAACAGACTGCACGGTTATGATAACAGGGGAATCGGGAACGGGCAAAGGGATGCTCGCCCGTTACATTCACAAAAATAGTGCAAGGAGGAAGGGCAGTCTTGTAGAGGTTAATTGCAGCAGTATTCCGGAAAATCTCTTTGAGTCTGAGTTCTTCGGTTATGAAACGGGCGCCTTTACCGGAGCTAAAGCCGGAGGGAAGCAGGGCTTGCTGGAAATAGCGCACGGAGGGACGCTGCTTCTGGATGAAATAGGGGACATGTCGCCGCAGCTTCAGGCAAAACTGCTGAAGGTGCTTCAGGACAAGCGTCTGACGCGTGTAGGCGGTCTTAGGGAAATCGACGTCGATGTGCGGATAATAGCTTCAACTAACCGCTCTCTGCCGGAACTGATCGGCACGGGCGCTTTCCGAGAAGATCTGTATTACCGCTTGAATCTCTTTCCTATCAACATAGCGCCGCTTCGCGAGCGGAGGGAAGAAATCCCCATGCTGACTGCACATTTTTTGCGTGTTTTCAATGAGAAATACGAAAAGCAAACAAGCCTGTCGGCGCGCTTCATGAACGAAATGGTCGAATGGTCATGGCCCGGGAATGTGCGGCAGCTCGAATATTTTGTTGAACGTATGGTGATTCTCTGCAACGGGGAAGTGGAACTGAGCGATATACCGGACGGCGGCGCGGGCGGAGGCTTATTCGGTGCTCCGGAAGGTTGGGGCGGCGGAGATGAGGCCGGCGCGGTTGTCGTCAGAAAGATAATCCCGCTGCAGGAGGCGCTGGACGAGACGGAACGTCAGCTCTTCCGACTCGCGGCGAAAAGTGGCAGAAGCTCCTATGAGATCGCCAGAATACTGGATACGAGCCAGACGAACGCCTACAGAAAGATCAAGAAATACCTTGAAGGCGATGGGGCGGGCGAGGAATAGTCCGAAGATTCGGACAAAACTGAAAAACAGTAATTCATTTTGTATTAGCTGAGTCTTGAAGACTTGGCGCATTTTGAAGAAATTACATAAAATGCAACATGTATTTTCCATGACAAGTCGGCGTGAATTAAGAATGAACGCAGAGTTGTCGTATAATCAGAAAAATATGAACAATATCGCATGACAGTGGCTTTTTTGACTTGGCATAATTTTTGCGTTAAAATATGTGTAGGGTATTGAATAAGTCACAATTGATAACGGGGGACTTCTGAAGAACCTATAGTGTGCGGATGTGTATTAGAAGTTCCTAATAATTGTTTTGTTGCGGCCATGTTGAGGGGAGCATGTAAAGCATATTGCGTCTTCGTATAGTAGTGAACGTTGGCGCAGAAGTTATTTTTCTGATTTCGGGAATGTAACGCGCGTAATCAGTCATGTGCCGGCAGGTTTTGCGGTACTCCCGGAAATTTAGGAAAGGAGTGAAGTAAAATGTCAGTTATCTCTCTAAGCGGTATTTTCTTGGTCATTCTTACTGTTATTTTTGTTATCATGGGCATCAAGTTCCGCAAGTACACCTCAACATCTGAGGACTTCATGCTGGGAGGGCGTAAAGCACCGTTCTGGCTGATGTTCGCCGCTTATCTCGGTGGGGCAATCGGCGGTTCGAGCGTTTCCGGATGGCTGGGCTACGGCTATACAGGCGGTATGAGCAGCATCTGGGTCGGCATCTTGCCGAGTCTCGGACTTACAGCATTCGTTCTCTTCTTTGCCCGTAGGCTGAACCACTTCGGCCGTGTGACCGGCGCGGTCACGATTACCGACTTTCTATGCGCCAGGTACGGCGAGAGTGTGCGCGTACCGGCCGCCATCATGTCATTCTTTAGACCCGCTTTCATAACGGGTATGCAGTATCTCGCTATCGCGGTCGTTCTGAACGTTGCGTTCGGATGGCCTATCTGGGTGGGCGTTATGCTGTCAGCCGTTGTAATCCTCGCTTACCTGGTTACAGCCGGTCAGTATTCGGCTATAGTAACGCAGTGGATTCAGGCTATATTGCAGTCACTCTCCATCGTTCTTATCTGCATCGTTGCGATAAAGCTGGCAGGCGGAACAAAAATTGGTGTGGAAGCCTTCTATACAATGCTGCCCGAGAATTTTGTTAATGGTTTCCAGATTACATGGAGCCAGTTCAGCGTATGGTTCCTCACGCTGTGCCTGTTCTATCTGGTAGATCCGTGGGCGTATATGTGGGCTTACATCGGGAAGACGCCGAAGGTCGCACAGAACGCGCAGGTGGCGCTGGGTGCGACTTACTATGGTTTCCTCGTCTTCCTAGGCGGCATGTTTGTAGCGGTCGCTGTAGGCAGCGGCAGACTTGTCATTCCTGAGGGGATCACTCCCGACGGCGTGTTCTCTTTCATAGCGCTGAATCATTCAGGCATAGGCATAGGCACATTCCTTATAGTCGGACTGCTTATGACCATCATATCCTGCGGTTCGTCCTTCGTCATGAACGGCGTAACAATCCTGACGAAAGATATCTACAGCCAGGTTATAAACAAGAAGGCCAGCGACAAGCAGCTGCTCTCAGCAAGCCGCGTGTCTGTTGTTCTGGTATCTATATTCGGCATAGCAGGCGCTCTGTGGCTGCCGATACTGGTTCCTCTCTGGGTACTGGCTCAGGCTCTTGCGTTGTCGGGTCTCCTGGCCGCCATTCTGGGCGCCTGGTTCTGGAAACGTTCAACAACCGCCGGCGCTCTGGCATCCATTATTACAGGCGGTGTTTCATCTATAGGATGGGCTATGTACGCATGGGCGACGACGGGCAGCCCCGGAAATCTGATCGGAGGTTTCCACGCCGCTCACATAGGTTTGATTGTGTCGGTACCGGTTATGATTGCGGTCAGCTTGGCGACGAAACCGCAATACGATAAGGTTTCCGCCACGAGTTATAAGGCTCTTGGAGCGTCCTTGAAGTCAGCTATGATCGCTGCGGGCACTCCGGAGAAACCGGGCTTCTTCGGCTTCTTCGGCGCTGAAAAAAGCATCGCTAAGCTTGGTTGGGTCAGCGTCATGATCCTCTTTGCACTTCACTATTTCCTCGTGTTCATATTCCAGGCGAATTTCGCCGGAGTATTCACAGTATGGCTTTCGCTCATAAACAGCGTAGTCATAACCTTGATCGTTTTGGTCATGGGCGGATACGACCTTACAGGCTTCCTCGGCACTAAAACGTCGGATAAGATCAGAGCCTAGTAAGGTTCATAAAATGAAATAAAATGAGGCGCGGCGCGGGGGCGTCAGTTCCCGCGCCTGCACTGAGAGGGGTGAATGAATTGCAATCGGACATAAAAAAATGTATCACAGAATATATTGAAGAAAATCGCGATCCATATCAGAAGCTTTCCAAGGCGATATGGGACAAACCCGAACTGGGTTTGGAAGAGTATGAGGCTCATCGTCTGCATACGGAGTTTCTCAAGGAGAGAGGCTTTGACGTGGTATCGGGAGTCGCGGGGATGCCCACCTCTTATGTGGCTACCTGGGGCGAGGGAAAGCCGGTAATCGGATTTTCCGCCGAATACGACGCTTTGCCGGGTTTGTCTCAGAAGATCTCAGCGCATAAAGACCCAGTTAGTCCGGGGGCGCCCGGCCAAGGCTGCGGTCATAATCTGCTGGGGGTGGCGGGAATCCTGGCGGCAGTCTCTCTGAAAGAGGCGATGTTAAAGAAAGGCGTAAAAGGGACGATAAAACTCTTTGGGACACCGGCGGAGGAACTCTGTGTCGGCAAGCCTTTCATGGGAAGCGCGGGTATTTTCGACGGGGTTGATGTAGTTCTTGACTGGCATCCGTGGGCGGGAACGTCCACTCACGCCGCAACCTGCCCCGCCTATTTTAACGTCAAGTATCATTTTCACGGAAGAACCGCTCATGGGAACGCTCCCTGGCATGGCAGGAGCGCTCTGGACGGGGCTATTCTTCAGGCACACGCGATAGAGATGCTGCGTGAACATTACCCGCCGGGACCCTCGCCTAACGCGGCGCATACCATCAACTACACGTTTTCCGATACGGGACCTGAGTTCGCAAGTGTGGTTCCGGATCGTGCGACGCTATGGTGTATCGGGAGATTCTCGACTGCCGAGCAGGTAAGCGACATAATTCAGCGTGTTGACAAATGCGCTGAGGGCGCGGCGCTGGCGACTGGGACGACAGTAGAGAAGCAGTACATAACAGCGAGTCATGAGATGATTCCTAACGAGGTAGTGTCCAGGGTTCTATACGACAATGTAACCGCGCTGGGCGATGTGGCATTCACGGAGGAAGAAAAGACCTTTGTGATGGAGATGCAGAAAGAGGAAGGGCAGGCGCCGTTTTGGGCTGAAGGAGTGCCGGAACCCGAATCATCAAGCATGGCTGTCACGGATTCAGCGGAGTACAGTTGGGTCGCGCCTTATGGCATCTTGATACTTAATCTGGGACCTGGTCCGGGGTGGCACAACTGGATGGTGACGGCTTGCGCCGGCGGCAGTTTGGGTGAAAAGACTCTGGAAAAAGCAGGACAGGTGTTGGCCTGCACGGCTGTGGATTTCCTGGAAGACAACGCCTTGCTGCAAAAAGCGCAAGACGAGTGGGCCGAAAAGATGAAGGGCAGAACATATGGGAGTCTCCTCCCCGAAGGGGCGCCTGTCCCTCTGGGACTGAACAAGGCGACAATGGATAAGTATCGCTAAAAGAGGAGGTATTAACGAATGTCATTAATTAAGGCAGACTTTGTTATCAAAAATGCAAATATTCGCACTATGGATAAGAAGAACCCCGTAGCTTCAGCGATTGCGGTGCAGGGTGATACAATCATCGGGGTCGGGAAGTTTGAGGATTTCGCCCCTGTAATAGGACCGGATACGGAAATTCTCGATCTCACGGGGAAGACAGTTCTGCCGGGACTAAACGACAATCACAGTCACCCGATGATCTGTGCCGCAGCCTTGACAAAGGTGGATCTGACCGGTACAAGGTCAATTGATGAGTTCTTTGGGCGGCTGAGAGCAAGGGCGGCGGAGACCGGTGAGGGAGAATGGGTGGAAGGCTACGGATATGACGAGGGTTTGTTCGCGGAAGGACGGGAACCCAGCATTGAAGAGATGGACGCCGCTATTCCCAATCATCCGCTGCTTGTCTCGCGGGCGTGCTTACATGTGGCGCTTGCCAATTCACGGGCAATGGCGGAGGGCGGCTACAATCCGGATACGCCCGATCCCGAAGGCGGCGAAATCGTGCGCGAAAACGGCAAGCTTACGGGACGCCTTTGCGAGAGAGCGTTTGCAAACTTGCAGGATAAAATGCCCGCGTTAAGCGCCGAACGGTTGGCCAAGGCGATGAAGAGAATGTCGGAGATATTCAATGAATCAGGCGTGACCAGCACGACGGAAATGGGTATGCTCGGTGAGTTCAGTGATGAGTTCATCTTCTGGGACAAGGTTTTGAAGAATAATTATCTGTCTGTGAGGATAGCCGCGTATTATCTTGATCATGCGTATCACAGGCTGACAGAGACAGGGATTCCCATACCCTTCGGCAATGACCTGTTAAGATTCCAGGGGCGGAAGATCATACTGGACGGAGGCGGCGGCTCGGGAACCGCGAGGATGTCGGAGCCTAATCTCCACGACGGGAAATACGGAATTCTTTACTATACACAGGAAGCGCTTGACGAGATCGTATGGGAAGCGCATTCGAAGGGGCTGCAGATAGCAAGTCACGGTATTGGCGACGTCGCTATTACCATGATACTGGACGCCTATAAAAAGGCGCAGGAAAGGATGCCGCGTCCCGACGCGCGTCACAGACTGGAGCACTGCTCGTTCTGCTTCCCGCATCTCGTGGATAGGGTGGCGGCGGAAGGCGTTCTGCCGCTCATGCATCCGGGATTCCTGTACTACTTTGGCGACACGCATATCAGGAACTATGGCGAAGAGCGCGTGTCTCATGAATTCCCATTCCGCTCGCTTCTGGATAAGGGACTTGTCGTGGCGAACGGCAGCGATTCTCCTGTAACGATCATTGATCCGAGACCGATCTTGTACGCGTCCATAGCGAGAACATCTCTGAATGGAACGGTGTGTGGGAAGAAGGAACGGATTACGGCGGAAGAGGCCTTGTATTCATATACCGCTGCAGGCGCTTATTTCACATTCGATGAAAACAGGAAGGGCACGCTGGAAGCCGGGAAGCTGGCGGATATCATCGTAACGGACATCGATCCCACAGCGGTTGACGATGAACCGGAAAAACTACTGGAGATGAAATTCGAGCGGACTATCCTCGGCGGAAAGACGGTGTTCGAGGCCTAGACTGCGTCCTAGGCTCGCCGAAGCGAGAGCTTGGACTATGTGCGCGGACGGTAAACGTTTGGAGTTCAGGCGCAAACGGTGAAAAATGTAAAAATCTCAGATCATAACGCGGACACTGATCCCGGAAACGGGCGCGGTGTCCGCGTTTTGCTTAAGCAGTCAGTATAGGATATTATTCAATGGACGTTAAGGGACGCAGGAAAATAGATCGCGGACGGAAAAAATAAATTCCGAAACAGAGGGGAAAATAAATTCCGCAGCAGGACTTGACATCAGTACCTTATAATGGTAATATATTCAATATGAAGGAAAAACTAGGAGATTGGGGCGAGCGCCGCGCCGCCAGATATCTCGTTGATAATGGGGCATGGGTGATCGAAACGAATTTCACATGCAAGGCCGGCGAGATCGACATAATAGCGGAAGACGACGGCGCCATCGCATTCATTGAAGTTAAGACGCGTGCGGAACTAGAAAACGGACTGCCATGCGAATCGGTGAATTTGAGCAAGCGCCGAAGGATAGCCAAGGCGGCAAGCCTCTATATAGCCCAGGACAGATCCGGCATGATGCAGGCGCCGGATATGGATTTCAGATTCGACGTGATAGAGATTCTGATAATGAATAAAAAGGTCTGGATCAGGCACATAAAGGACGCGTTTTGTGAGAACGACTGTTGAGCAGCGGCCGCAGCCGCTCGCGACCCGCTGCGGCGCGGAGCCGCCGCCGGCGTCAGTTGAGATGAGGGCGCCGCAGGGCGCCGGGCATGATCGAACAAGGAGGCCATTAAATTGAATGCATATATTATCAAGTCCATCGGACTTGCGGGTTTGAACGGCTTCGACGTCATAGTGGAGACAAGTATAACTAACGGTTTGCCCGCCTTTGTGATAGTCGGACTGCCTGACAACTCGGTGCAGGAATCCAGAGAACGGGTGAGGGCGGTCATAAAAAACCTGGGTTATGAGTTTCCGATGAGGAGAATTCTGGTGAATCTCGCGCCTGCCGACACAAGAAAGGAAGGGTCGATTTACGATCTGCCCATAGCCCTTGCCGTACTCATTGCCAGCGGACAGATAACACCGGCGGCGGAGGACAGTGTATTCGCGGGGGAACTCTCGCTGGATGGGAAACTGAGACCTGTAGCGGGCATGTTGCCGATGGCGCTTTCCGCCAGGGACAGCGGGGCGAAAGCCTTGTTCGCGCCCAAAGACAGCGCGGCTGAAGCGTCGTTGGCTCGGGGGCTGGCGGTCTATGCCGCCGATCACATCTCAGAAATCATAGACCACCTGAACGGCGCGGGGGAGATTTGCCCGGCGGAAGAATGCCAACCGCTTTTCAGCGAAGCCAAGGGACTGGATTTTTCGGATATCAAAGGCCAGGCGGCGGCGCGAAGAGCCATAGAGATCGCGGTAAGCGGCGCTCACAACATGTTGCTGTCGGGAACCGCGGGAGGGGGCAAAAGCATGATGGTCAAACGCATACCGTCTATACTGCCGCCTATGACTATGGAAGAGATGATAGAAACCACCGCTATTCATTCCGTAGCCGGTCTTACGAGCAAATCCAATCCCTTAGTGCGGCAGAGGCCGTTCCGTTCGCCGCATCATACGATTTCGGCGGCGGGCGCGGCAGGCGGTGGAAAGACGCCGAAACCGGGAGAGATGAGCCTGTCCCATAACGGTGTACTTTTTCTTGATGAATTTCCGGAATTCAGAAGGGACGTGCTTGAGAGCCTACGCCAGCCGATGGAAGACGGATATGTGACGATAACCAGAGCCAACCGAAGCTATAAATACCCGTCGGGCTTTATGCTGGTAGGCGCTATGAACCCATGCAAATGCGGATGGCACGGTCATCCGAGCGGTAAGTGCGTTTGCTCTGAAGAATCGATCAAAAACTATATGATGAGGATCTCAGGACCTATATTGGATAGAATAGATCTCTTCGTCAACGTACCGCCTGTAAAATACGCAGAGCTGACATCTGTTTCGGAGGCCGAGACCTCTGAGAAAATAAGGGACAGGGTGGTCAGAACGCGGGAACTTCAAATGTCGCGGCAAGGGACTACCAACTCAAGGCTTATGGGCGGTTTGATGAAAACATACTGTGGGATAAGCCGCGAAGGGGAACTTATGATGAAGTCCGCTTACGAAAAATTCTCCCTCTCGGCGCGGGCGTATAGCAAGATAATAAAGGTCGCGCGGACAATAGCGGATATGTCGGGGAGTCCGGATATAGAGACGGAACATCTGGCGGAAGCGATTCAGTATAGGAGAAGCGGCACGCTTTTAGTATGATGGAAAATAATGGGAACAAGATCCCGGACGTCACGGTCGTCAGCTTGAACAGCAGCGCATATCCCTCATTGCTCAAGAGTATAAGCAATCCGCCGAGGAAGCTGTACTGCAGGGGTGATCTGTCGCTGCTGCAAATGCCCGCCGTCGCCGTGGTAGGAGCGCGGAAAGCGTCGGAATACGGAAAGTGGGCTGCATATAACATGGGGAAAACCTTGGCCGAGTATGGGATTGTTATTATAAGCGGCATGGCGTGCGGTATAGACTCATGGGCGCATAAGGGGGCGCTCGCCGCGGGAGGAAAAACGATTGCGGTATTCGGATGCGGGGTAGACATATGTTACCCAAAATCAAATGCTGGATTGATGGAAGATATAATTATGAAAGGCTTGGTTATATCAGAATTTGAATCCGGCATGCATCCGTCGATCATTACATTTCCCCTGCGCAACAGAATTATAAGCGGATTGTCACTCGCTACGGTGGTCGTAGAAGCGGGACTAAAGAGCGGATCGCTGATAACTGCGGAAAGAGCTGCGGAGCAGGGGAGATATGTATACGCGGTTCCCGGCAATATAGACAGGGTTTCGAGTATAGGCGCGAATAAGCTTATTCAAGACGGGGCTTCGCTTATCGTATCCCCTGACGACGTTGCATCGGATCTGGGCTTTATAAGAGGCGATATAATCGAAAAAAGAAGTCTCTCATTGGGCGAAGATGAGAAGTTGATTTTCGACGCGATACGATTTTCAGGCGAACTTACCGTTGACGAGTTGTGCGCGAAGACCTGCCTGCCGCCGCAGGATGTAAACGGACTCGTAACTGTACTGGAAATGAAAGGTATACTGGAGACGGCAATGGGTAGAGTTTTCACTGCAAAGTAACTGCGAAATATGCGAAATAAGAGAAAAAGTGAGCGATAAAATCAAGACAAAATCAAGACAAAAATAAAAGTAACAAAATGTAGTTGCAAATTCCCGCTATTAGCAATATAATTTGGAAAGAATATTAATACTGAATTCAACCTAATCGGGTTCAGTATAAGCAAGGAGATACAGGGAATGAGCAATTCAAAATCATTGGTTATTGTCGAATCCCCGTCGAAAGCCAAAACCATAGGCAAGTTTCTGGGGAACAAATATAAAGTCGTCGCGTCCGTAGGTCACGTGAGAGATCTGCCTAAGAGCAAATTAGGCATAGATATTGACAATAATTTTGAGCCGTACTATATCTCAATACGAGGCAAGGGCGATGTCATCAAGACGATGAAGAAGGAGGCAAAAACCGCCGACAAGGTTTACCTGGCTACTGACCCTGACAGGGAAGGTGAGGCGATATCATGGCATATCGCAAAGCTGCTAGATCTTGATGAAAAAATGCCTATACGTATTGTGTTTAACGAGATCACGAAGGACGCGATAAAAAACGCCGTAAAGATGCCGCGCGCCATCGATCTGAATCTTGTTGACGCGCAGCAGGCAAGGCGGGTGCTCGACAGACTTGTGGGTTATCAGATCAGCCCGCTGCTCTGGCGGAAAATTCACAGAGGTTTGAGCGCAGGGCGGGTTCAGTCCGCGGCTTTAAAGATCATATGCGACAGAGAAAAGGAGATATTGGACTTCGTTCCTAAAGAGTATTGGAATATCTCCGCCATGTTGAACAAAAAAGATGAAAAGGCTAAGAAACCGTTTGCGGCGCGGCTTACGGAGTATAAGGGTGAGAAGATCTCCGTAAACGATAAGATTACGGCGGATTCTATCGCCGCAGCCCTTGAAGGCGGCGACTATACCGTCAGCAATGTAGAGAAGAAGGAACGCCTGCGTAAAGCCTTCGCGCCGTTCACTACCAGCAGCCTCCAGCAGGAGGCTTCCGTCAAGCTCGGGTACTTCACCAAAAAGGTCATGTTTGTGGCGCAGCAGCTTTATGAAGGCGTTGAGATAAAGGGACGCGGCGCGATAGGTCTGGTCAGCTATATAAGAACGGATTCTGTAAGAATTTCCGAAGAAGCGGAGAAATCGGTCAGTGAATATATCAATTCACATTTTTCCAAGGAATATCTAGGGAACAACGTATACAGCAACAGGAAAAAGGACGTACAGGACGCGCATGAGGCGATAAGGCCGACCTATGTGGAACTCAGCCCCGAGGATATAAAGGATTCACTTACGAAGGAGCAATACGCCCTTTATCGATTGATATGGCGGCGCTTTGTGGCTTCACGCATGTCGGCCGCTGTGTACGATGCGGAAACCGTGGATATCGCCAATGGAGATTACAGCTTTAGGGTGAATGGTTCCAAGTTAAAATTCGACGGCTTTTTAAAGGTGTATGACTACGTAAAGGGCAGCGACAGCGAGGGCGAGAACGAGGAGAAACGGCTGCCGCAGCTTGAAGTGGGAGAAGTCCTTGACTTTAATGAGTTGCTCAGCGAGCAGAACTTTACACAGCCGCCTTCAAGGTTTACAGAAGCCAGCCTTGTCAAAGAACTCGAAGAGAAGAATATCGGCCGCCCGAGTACCTACGTACCCATCATGGCGACGCTTACCGAGCGCAGATATGTGACCCGCGAGAAAAAGACGCTGCGGCCTACGGAACTGGGCTTTCTCGTAACAGATCTGATGGTTACCTATTTTAAAGAAATCGTTGATACCGGTTTCACTGCCGACATGGAGGACAAGCTGGACGACATAGAGGTAAAAAACACAGATTGGAAGGAGATAGTCGGCGGATTTTATGGTATACTAAAGGATGAGCTGAAGATCGCGGACGAGGCTATTGAGAAGGTCGTCATAGAAGACGAAGTGACGGATGAGGTTTGCGAATTCTGCGGTAAGTTCATGGTGAAAAAACACGGTCGTTTCGGTGAGTTCCTGGCCTGTTCCGGTTATCCGGAGTGTAAGAACGCTAAGCCGATACTCAAAAAAACGGACGTGAAGTGTCCTCGGTGCGGTAAGGATATTGTCGCGCGAAAGAGTAAGAGAGGATTGACGTTTTATGGTTGCAGCGGTTATCCCGAATGCAATCAGATTTATTGGAATAAACCCGTTGACAGGAAGTGCCCGCAATGCGGGGAGCTTATGACCGAAAAAAAGACCAAAACAAGTAACTTTGTGTGTTCTAATACGAAATGCGGGTATAAAGAATAAAAATGCGAGGAGGGGAGTATGGAGCAATTTCACGCTACTACGATTGTTGCTGTACGGCGCGGCGAAAATGATATCTGCATAGGCGGCGACGGACAAGTGACCATGGGCGAAACGACAGTTATGAAGCGTTTCGCGAAGAAAGTCAGGAAGATTTATAAAAATTCAGTCGTTACGGGATTCGCCGGTTCAGTGTCGGACGCGTTCACGTTGACGGATAAGTTCGAAAAGAAGCTTGAAGAACATTCGGGCAACCTTAGGCGCGCGGCTGTGGCCTTGGCGCAGACATGGAGGTCGGATCGCGCTATGCGGCATCTGGAGGCGCTGATGGTGGCGGCCGACAAGGAGTCGCTGCTGCTCATATCGGGCAACGGCGAGGTTATAGAGCCGGATGAGGATTTTATCGCGATTGGATCGGGCGGAAACTTCGCCTACGCTGCGGCGAACGCGTTGTACAAACACACCGATATGGACGCAGAGGGCATTGTCAGGGAGGCGCTATCCATAGCGGCGTCTATATGTGTATATACCAACGACAATATCTCCGTCGAGAAATTATAAGGGGGGATTTATATTATGAATTCAGCGCTCTATTCCATGACCCCGAAAGAAATCGTGGGAGAGCTAGACAAGTATATAATAGGGCAGGATCAGGCGAAGAAATCGGTTGCTATTGCGCTCCGCAACCGTTACAGGAGAAGTCTGCTGCCCGATGAGATGCGGGAAGAAATCACGCCGAAAAACATCCTCATGATGGGGCCTACGGGCGTCGGAAAGACGGAGATTGCCAGGCGGCTTGCAAAGCTGATGGACGCGCCTTTCGTTAAGGTGGAAGCGACGAAATTCACAGAAGTAGGCTATGTGGGCAGGGACGTGGATTCAATGGTCAGGGATCTTGTCGAGGCGTCTATACGGGTAACGAAACAGAAAAGCCTTCAGGAGAAGTATAACATAGCGGAGAAGCTCGCTGAGGAAAAGATCATTGCGGCTATAATCCCAGGGAAGAAGAAAAATGTTGCGCAGCCCAGCAGTTCGCGTGGACCATTCGACTTTATACTCGGCGGCGGTATACAGCATCAGCAGCAAGCGGTTCCGCCCGAACAGAAAAAAGAAACGCCTGAGTCGGATATTGAGCTTGCGAGGGAACAAGTGCGGCAGCAGCTCAATGACGGGCTGCTCGAAGATCAGTTCATAGAAATCGAAGTGAACGAAGCGCCGAAGAGCAGTCAGCTAGATCTGGGCAACGAAGGCATGAGCATAGCGATAGGCAATATCTTCGGTGAGATGATGCCGCAGAAGAAAAAAAGGAAAAATGTCACGGTCACGGAGGCCAGGAAGATACTGCGTGAGCAGGAGGCTCAGAACCTGCTCGACATGGATCAAGTGACGTCCGAAGCGCTTGAAAACGCCGAGCAAAACGGCATAATTTTCATTGATGAAATAGACAAGATAGCGTCGGGAGGCGGATACAGGTCGGGCGCCGACGTCTCACGGGAAGGGGTTCAGCGCGACATCCTTCCTATAGTAGAAGGCAGTGTTATAAACACGAAATACGGTCCGGTGAAGACCGATCATATACTTTTCATCGGCGCGGGCGCTTTTCACATCGCGAAGCCCACGGATTTGATCCCTGAGCTGCAGGGGCGTTTCCCCATACGGGTGGAACTTGAGAACCTCACGAAAGAAGCCTTTGTACAGATACTGACGATCCCGGAGAACGCCCTGCTAAAGCAGCATAAGATGCTGCTTGAAACAGAAGGCATCAAGGTGACGTTCACGGACGAAGCGGTTGACGAGATTGCGACTATAGCGACCCTCACAAACGAGCAGACAGAGAATATAGGCGCGAGAAGGCTGCACACGATAATGGAAAAGTTGCTTGAGGATATTTCGTTCAATATCCCCGATATAAGCGACGAAGAGATCATCATCGACGCTGAGTACGTAAAAGAAAAGTTCATCGATCGCATACATGCGGACGATATTGATAAGTTCATACTCTAAGTAGTTAATTAAGTAGTTGAACGTTCGGCTTAAGTTCCTTTAAAAAGACCGGAGATATTATATCTCAGGTCTTTTTTTTAACAATAATCAAAATTGTATAAAAAAAAGCAAAAAAGGCAAATCTTTTGAAATATCAAAATATTTATTTACATATGGTAGAAATGATCTATAATAGTAATTAGACGAAATGTTGGAGCAGCTGATAAACGACGAGAGGCGGCTGTGTCGATTAGGAACTGTGAAATAATAACATGCACAGATTGCGTAGGATTTTTTTCGCCGGGCGAGGCGGCGGGTTCCGTTGATACTCGGCAGTATCAACGGGTTCCGGCTACGAAGCCCGACGGAAAAAAGACAAGCAAGATGTATAGGTTATTATTTCACAGTTCCTTAATACTGTACTGAACTCAACATAGGTATAATATAGGTGTTTTTGGAGGATGACGATTGGAAAAGAGCATACTTGATAAGGTTAGAAAGATGAATTGGGTTCTTCAGGAGAGCACCTCAGGGGCGTTCTCGTTTGATGATCTCTGCGTTATTTTAAGCGACTTGATGGATACAAACGTGTATATTGCCAATAATCGCGGCAAGGTGATAGGCGTGCATTACAAGATTAAGTCGGACAGCGCGGCTATACTGGATCCGGAAACAGGCAAGGAGAAATTCCCGAGCGAGTACAATGACGCCTTGCTCAAAGTGATCAAGACGGAGAGTAACCTTACAGCCGAAGAGGCATTGAAGATATTCAAATATAATTATGACACGTATGATAAGCTGCACACGATAATACCGATCTTCGGCGGCGGGGAAAGGCTTGGGACGCTCATCTATACCAGATATCAGCCCGAATTCAATGATGAGGATCTGATACTGGGGGAATACGGAGCGACGGTAGTAGGGCTGGAAATTAAAAGACGTGAAACCATCGAAAAGCAGGAGGAAGAACGCAAGCGCGCCATTGTCCAGATGGCGATAGGCACACTTTCGTATTCTGAGGTGGAAGCGGTGAGGCATATCTTCGCGGAGTTAGAGGGTAGTGAAGGCTTGCTTGTAGCGAGCAAGATAGCGGATCGTTCAGGCATAACCCGTTCGGTTATAGTCAACGCGCTGAGGAAGCTCGAAAGCGCCGGCGTCATTGAATCGCGCTCCCTTGGCATGAAGGGGACGCATATAAGGATTCTGAACGGTAAGTTCAGTGAAGAACTGAAAAAGATTGTGGGCTAGAACGGCGAAGCGAGGCTGGAATTGATAAGATTTACTGAAGACAATGAAACTGTAGCAGAAGAGACATTTCGCGCCATAATGGTCGGGGTGGCTATAAACGCGGATATAAGCCGCTCAATGGAAGAACTGGCGGCATTGGCGGAGGCGGCCGGCGCCGAAGTGGCGGGTCTTATGACGCAGGAGAGGGAACGGGTCGACAGAGGGACATATATAGGCACGGGCAAGGCGGACGAGCTCAAGGAAGCGTGCCAAAATATGGAAATAGATACGGTGATCTGCAATGACGAGCTTTCGGGCATTCAACTTAGAAATCTGGAGGAGGCTACAGGCGTAAGGGTTATCGACAGAACTATACTGATCCTGGATATATTCGCGTCGAGGGCTATATCCAGAGAGGGTAAGCTTCAAGTGGAGCTGGCGCAGCTTCAGTATAGACTGCCGCGCTTGACGGGTTTTGGGAAAAATCTGTCAAGGCTGGGCGGCGGGATCGGCACGAGGGGACCCGGTGAGAAAAAGCTTGAAACGGACAGACGCCATATAAGCAGGCGCATGGACGACATCAAGCGTGAAATAAAGGAAGCGGCGGCTAACCGAGGGGTTCAGAGGGCGCGCAGGAAGAAGAATGAACTGCCTGTCGTCGCTATCGTGGGCTATACTAATTCGGGCAAGTCAGCGCTTATGAATAGAATTCTCAATATGTTCGAACTAAGTGATAAGACGGTGACGGAAAAGGACATGCTGTTCGCGACATTGGATACATTCCAGCGCAGGATAAGCCTTGAGGACAATCTGGAGTTCATACTGGTCGATACTGTGGGTTTCGTGAGCAAACTGCCGCACAGCCTCGTAAAAGCCTTTCACGCGACGCTTGAAGAGCTTGTGGAGGCGGATCTGCTGTTGCATGTTGTGGACAGCTCATACGAGGATTGCGAGTTTCGCGTCAATGTTGTGGAAGAAGTGCTTGCCGAGCTTGGTGCGGCAGGCAAGGACAGCATAATGGTGTATAACAAGATAGACCTCTTGGATGAGCGTACCGCCGTTATTGATGAGAGAAGCGGCGCCGTCAGAATTTCCGCGAAGACGGGGGAGAATATAGATATCCTCTTCGAGCGCATCAAGGCGCAGCTCTTTAGCGGTCTGCGTGACGCCAGATTGCTTATACCTTATGACAGAGGAGATGTGGTATCCTGGCTGAGCGACAGAACTTCGGTCTTATCGCGTGAATACGCGGAGGATGGGGTGTTGATGGAGGCGAAGCTGTCAGCGGCGGATTTCGGCAGACTGTCCGCATTCATAGTGAAATGATACTATACTATACGATAGAGCGCGAATCCGAAATAACGCAAGTGATCGAGCGCTCGAAATTCATCGCCTGCGCGGCGCCGGTTTTATCGCGGGAAGAGGCGGAGGCCTTTTTCGCGGGGCGCAAAGCGCTGCATAAAACCGCGACTCATAATGTGCCGGCCTTTGTGATCGGCGATAAAAGCCAACTGCAGTGGGCAAGCGACGACGGAGAACCTCAGGGTACGTCGGGGGCGCCTATAGTGCAAATGCTCACATCAGAGGGCGTGACTAATGTTGCGGTCATGGTGACGCGGTATTTCGGAGGGATTAAGCTGGGGACAGGGGGGCTTGTCCGGGCGTATACAGGCGCAGCGCGGGAGGCATTGCACAAGGGCGGCGTATGCGGCGCGGCGGAGCAGATGCGCATTGCATTCAGGCTTGACTATGCATTTCATGGAAAGCTGCTTAATCTTGCGCAGAACGGGCTGTTCAGCCTCGCAAATGAAGAATTCACGGACAAGGTCACAGTTGAACTGCTTACAGATCCGGAAAATGAAGGCGAGGTCATGACCCTGCTTTCAAACCTCACATCGGGGACAGGGGAACTATTGTCGAAACACGATGAACTGACAAAGCGCAGGATATGATTGGACTCAGTCGGAAGAGTAATAAAAGTATTTTTTGAATACAGTTTTCTTGAGAGCGGCTGATATAAGCGCGGCGATAAGGAAGCCGCCTGTAAACTGAATCATGTTCGACGGAATTTCAAGGGCGGGTATGGTGAAGTTGCCATATATCATTCCGCCGGCCAGGTAATACCCGAATACCATAAAAAGTCCGCCGCTTGTCATGCCGATGATCTGCTCAGGCGGCACGACAATATTTGCTTTTTTTCTGAGCAGAAGGGCGGTGGCGAGTAGCGCCAGCGGAATCAAAAGGGCGGTCGCCATGAGCTTGCTCTGTATGGAACGCACAGCAGAACCCAAGGCGCTTGGGTCGACGCTCTGAACGGCTTCGGTCGCTGCGGGCACACCGCTGGTGGTGTCATACAGGATGACGCCGTGCACGACTGCGTTGAAGATCAACCATATGATTACGGTCGCGCCGCAGGCGATCAGCATCCTATGCCGTTTCCCGGCGCATTTTGAGACGACCAGACCGACAATAGCAGCCATGCAGCCCTTGATAAAAAGCGTCCAAGGCGCCCAGAATACGAAGCCCAGAAACATGTCGGCGAAAGCGGCGCCCAGACCGGCCGCTACAGCGCCGCGCTTCCATCCTAAAATCAAGGCGGCCAGAAAGATCATGCTGTCGCCCGGATGGATGTATCCGCTGGTAAACGGGATAGGGATAACGATAGAGGCTGTGGCGACCGCTACTAGGCCTGTCATCAAAGCCGTCAGAACCATCATTTCCAAATTATTTCTTTTCAACTCGACTGTGCGCCCCCTGAATCGCAAGACATGGAATGCCGGATAACATATATGACATCTATGCCAACCGGTAATGATATTTCATTAAATTATAACCTGATGAAATAGATTTGACAATAAGTAAGGGCGGAAATGCTTAAAAAATTCTATGAAAATTCCGCCGGTAATTCCCTTCCGGGGGAAGCGAATTTAGAGCAGAGAACCTGAATAGTAAAATTTTACCATAAAACTTTCTTTGCCAGATTACGATAATTTCAAAATTCCCCGTTGACAAGCCTGACTCCATGTGCTAAGATAATATTCGGCTCACAAAAAAGCAGCATGCGGCAAGGGCTTTCGTCTTTCATTCCAAGGTAGCTCAATGGTGGAGCACTCGGCTGTTAACCGATAGGCTGTGGGTTCGAGCCCCACCCTTGGAGCCAATTTTCAAATCCTGAACGGACGAGTGGATCTGTGATCTGCGCCGTATTCCCCGCGTAAGCGGGGTGAAGCTCGGTTTACATTATTACAGCGTATGGCGGTGACAACCATGACGCTAAGATGAAAACCGGATGTACGGTAAAAGCCCCATGCCGCCGCAGTGAGCTATAGAGGCAGTGCGCGGGCTTCCGCTCTCCGAACAATATTAACTGCGGATATAGATAGAAGACAAAGACCGCAGGAAGCATTGCTGTCAGGGCGCATAGCTCAGCTGGAAGAGCACCTGCCTTACAAGCAGGGGGTCATAGGTTCGAGTCCTATTGCGCCCACCAAAAAATGGCCTGGTAGTTCAGTTGGTTAGAATGCCAGCCTGTCACGCTGGAGGTCGTCGGTTCGAGCCCGATCCAGGTCGCCATTTTTTTTAAAAAACAGTACACGCGTAGGCTGGCGTGGCTCAACGGTAGAGCAGCTGATTTGTAATCAGCA
>JAISED010000053.1 GCA_031264295.1 Eubacteriales Family XIII. Incertae Sedis bacterium
AGAAGACTTAAATGAGCTCAAAAAATTGGAGGTAAAGGAAGTGGGACAGGCGCTTGAAGCTTACAATTACATCATCGGAAGCCCGGAATATCGAGAACTCGAAAGAGTACGTGAAAGAGTCCTGCATGACGAAGCGCAAGCTCTGTCAAATGCATGGGAGTCAGGAGTACGCGAGTCTGATGGAAAGTGGCGGAATGTGGTTGCTGACAAGGATGCAGCGATTACTGAAAAGGAGGCAGTGATTGCTGAAAATCAGGCAGTGATTGCTGAAAATCAGGCAGTGATTGCTGAGAAGGATGCAGTGATTGCTGAGAAGGATGCGGAGAACGCGTTGCTACGCGAACAACTTCTTGCATTACAACCATAGAGTCGAAAAACCTCGCCATACTACCAGTATATCTGCGTTTTTCGACTGTGAATCGCAGCAAAATTCACGCCGAATCTGCACACCCTGAGTTTTTAGAAGTCCCTGTAAATATAAATGTCCGCAGGCGGATTTGTATTGATACTATCCGACCGCAGACATTCATTCAAGTCGTATGTTTTACTATCTATTACTATCTGTTTCCGTTTACTTATGCCTTTTGTCGTATGCTTCCGTCTTTCATCACCTACTGTTATCTTTCGACTATGAGAGCCGTGCCCTGACCGCCGCCTATGCATAGAGTCGCCAGACCGTACTTCGCGCCGCACTTTGACATCTCATGAACAAGCGTCACCAATATCCTGGCGCCGGAAGCTCCGATCGGGTGTCCAAGCGCTATAGCGCCACCGTTCACGTTCACCTTCGCGGCATCGAATCCAAGATCCCTCGAAACGGCCACGCTCTGCGCGGCAAACGCCTCATTCGCCTCAATGAGATCGATGTCCTTGAGTTCAAGCCCTGCCTTAGCGAGCGCCTTCTTTGTAGCGGGAACAGGACCTATACCCATGATAGTCGGATCCACGCCCGCAGAGCCGTAACCCTTGATCGTGCAAAGCGGCTTAATACCCAACTCATCGGCCTTTTCCTTCGACATAACCACCAAAGCGGCGGCGCTATCGTTGATGCCGGAAGCGTTGGCGGCTGTCACGCAACCGTCCTTCTTAAAGGCCGGACGCAACTTGCCTATGCCTTCGAGGGTAGTACCCTCTTTAGGATACTCGTCCGTATCGAATACTATAGGATCACCCTTTTTCTTCGGAATCTCGATCGGCACTATCTCATCCTTGAATTTGCCGGCCTTTATAGCCGCAACAGCCTTTTCCTGGGATTTGACCGAGAATGCATCAAGTTCTTCCCTCGTAATGCCCCACTGTTCGCAAATATTCTCAGCGGTAATACCCATATGGTACTTATTGAATACATCGGTAAGTCCGTCATTCACCATCATGTCGACCATCTTAGCGTCGCCCATGCGAGCGCCCCATCTGGCACTGGGAACGATATACCCCGACGCGCTCATATTTTCCGTACCGCCCGCGACGACTACGTCAGCGTCTCCCGCTTTGATGATCTGCGCGGCCAAAGCGACCGTCCTCAGTCCGGAACCGCAGACCTTGTTCAATGTGAGCGAAGGTACTTCCACCGGTATACCGGCTTCTATGGATACCTGTCTGGCCACATTCTGCCCCAATCCGCCTTGAAGCACATTACCAAAAATCAATTCGTCCACAGACGCGGGATCCACGCCGGCTCTTTTCAATGCCTCTTTAACTACAATGCCCCCGAGTTTCGCAGCGGAAATATCCTTCAGTGCGCCTCCGAAACTGCCGATGGGTGTTCTGACAGCACTAGCGATTACAACTTCTCTCATGAAAACCTCCTTTTGTACACAAATTAACTCATTTTTGTACTATAACAGACGATAACGAGTAATTGGCTCATATGTTGTCTCCTGATCTTCCGCAGCATAAGCCGCGTTCTATCTGAACCCCCGTGAACAATGAGGTTCGAGAAATGTCACTGTATATTTCTCCACCAGCATTGAGGGTTTATATGACAATTTTGCCTTCCTTAATCCGGGTATTCCCATATCTTCCTCCCGGTTTATGCGCTTGACGTTTTTCGCTACATGCTTGCAAAATTCGTTGTTGATCACCTGATACAGCCCACGGTATTCCGTGTTCGCCTTTTCGATGTGCACCGTCACCGTTTTCTTGCCCAAACGTCCGCCGATACTGAGCGCCTCTATCTTTCCGTCTATCCTGATGACGCCGGTCAGATAGCCCACCGTTTCAATATTTAAAAACACATCCTGCATGGCCTTCTCTTCCATAAGAAGAAGCTCTCGTTCGTGCGGATCCGTCAGATTCTTGCGTTCATTGAATTCTCTGATAAACTCCATCGCCTCTTCCGCCATACCGGAATTCATTACCTCATATTCGTATTTATAATTATTTAAAAAATAGTTGAGATGGTTCTTTTTAGGGTGATATTCACGCCCTTTAAGCTCAATGAGATCCTGCGTGTTGTAAACGTAGTCGAAGTTCGGCCGATCCGCCTCGTATTTCAGTTTACCCGGCAGCGCCTCCCTCAAAAAATCCGTCATGTGAAAGGGAACCAGCATCATACTGAACGCCTGCCCCTTTTCCTCGAAGACCTTTCTGGCGGCGTAAATAGTCTCCGCCAGTTTCTCAGGTTTATAGTCGCCCGTTCTTGTGAGAGGCGGAAACATGAAGGGTATATCCATCTCCATTTCTAGATTGTTTACCGCTGCAATGCACAGATAATCCCCTATAATCTCCCAGCTGAACTTATTGATGTCGCGCCACATAAACAGTGATGTAAACGACATACCGGAGGATTTGTATTCAAAACTTCCGAGATATTCTTCAAGTAACTGTCTGGACTCTATGGTTATTCTGTTATTAAAAATTCGCATTACTTTACCAAGCCGGAAATCTGTTTGAAGCCCGATTCCCTTGCTCCTTCCAACATTTCGAATAATATCGCCTCGTATGTGCTCACGGTAACGCCCGCAGTTTCCATACGGCGAAGCGCGATCTTTTTGTCGCTCTTCTTCCTGGATGAAACGCAGTCGGCGGCGATAAACACATCATATCCCGCTTCAAGCAGATCGAGAGCCGTCTGCATCACACAGACATGCGCCTCAATACCGCATATAACCACATTTCGCCTGTTAAGCGATTCAAGCTCCTTTATGAACTCCGGAGTACCCGCGGCACTGAAACTGGTCTTCTCGATCGGATTGAATCCCGACCCGTCGCCGAGAGCTTCTGCAACCGGCGCCACTGTCGCCCCCAGTCCTTTGCTGTACTGCTGCGTCACGGTAATGGGAGCGCCCAATATCCTGAATCCCTTGATGAGCTTAACTGCGGCGTCTTCCACAGCTTCCCCGTCATAGACGGCAGGCATCAGACGTTCTTGTAGATCGATCACTACGAGTACAGAATTATTTCTTCTGATCCTTTTTACATTACCCATTTTTTGTTCTCCTAATACGAATCTGCAATTAAAATATCCATAAAAGCCGATTCGTTAGATACCGCTTTGATCGGCGCTCATTTTAGAGGTTCCTAAAATCCGCTGAGGTTTAGATCTATATTGTCCCACCGATTATCTTGAAGCATCTCTTTTATCAGTCCTTCATCCGTAAGATCCGACTGAAGCGGCGTTATCGTAGCGTACCCGCGCCTATGCTCGGTCACATCCACATCCGGCGCTCCGTTCCTTGTGAAAACCTGCCGCGCCGCGTACCAGTAGCCCCTGTCCTCTTCAGAGCTGTATTCTTCGTTGAATTCCTCGGTATACTCCATCACGCCCAGCCTTGTGATCTTGACGCCTTTTATTTCATTAGGCGGCGCATCGGGTACATTTATATTCAGCACAGTCCTATGTCCGTGAGCCTCGATGGGAAGCGCCGCCGCGCTTAGTGCAAGGCGAGAGGCCGCTTCGAAAAAAATCGGATTCCGCGCGTCCACCGACACAGCAACAGACGGCTTCATATTCAGCGCCCCTTCCATAGCAGCGCCCACCGTACCCGAATACAATGTATCTGTGCCCAAATTGCTCCCGTGATTTATCCCTGAAAATACCTTATCTATGAGAATACCGTCCTGTTTGAGGCGATAAAGACCCACCTTCACACAATCCGCCGGCGTCCCGTCGATCTCTATTGCCCGCGCAGCCCCCGGATATTTAACTTCTCTGAAGTTCAATCTTTTGATCACTGTGATCCCATGCCCGCTGGCGCTTTTCTGCTCCTTTGGAGCGCATACATAAATAGACGCCGCGCGGCCAAGCGCGTCCGCAAGCTGCCTAAGCCCCGCGGCGTCTATACCGTCGTCATTAGTAAGTAAAATGTTCATCCCTTATCTCCTTTTTAGCGCCCCTCCATTATATCGTATATCGCGCTCATTTGCAAATCGTTCAACGGAAAAAAACGCCGTCGTCGGCATTGTTCGCAGACGACGGCGTGAGTTGCAAGAAAAGATATACTTTTGGGTTCAAAATCAATGCCGGCATGCGCACCTTGACTCGCTTGCTCGGGCTACTATTTTCGTTATATGCGCTCGCCGAGCTACGGCGTAATCACAAGCAGCATTGAGGATGCGAGATTGCTGCCGTATGTGGTGCGAAGTGTGATGATAACGCTTCCCGATCTGCGCAGTGTAACAAGACCGTTGCCGTCGACTGTTGCGATCCCTGTGTTCGCAGAGGTAAATTCATAGTTTGTTCCGTCTGTATCAGGTAAAAGCTGGAATTCTCCGGCTTTCAGCTTTGCATTTACCCTGGCGGAGCTATGAACCTTTGCATAGGTGGCGGGGGTCTCAAGTTTAAATTGCAACTTATTGATCTGGCAGATCTCCCCGGATTGGCTTGAAAGAAATTCAAGATATATCCCCTTCTTTCCTACCAGTTTGTCCTTGTCAACTACAGCCTCCACTTTATGAGCTTCCCTGTCGGCGCCGTCCAGTTCCATTGTACCGATAAGTGTCTTCGGTTGTTCAGGATCGCTGAACTTTGTTTTCGGGTCGCCTGCATAGATGTTGACGGTTCCGGCGGCGCGTTCAGTCAGTGTCATAACCAACTTGATTTGTTCGCCGTCCGCGGCGCCGTCGCCGAAATTAAAATATTTATATCCGAGCCATGAATGATTCCTGATATTCATGACAGGATACCAGTCGTCCCGCACAGCGTTCGGATCGAAATTTATGTTGGCGTCATTGTTCTGGCTGAAGAACTGAGGGGAAGCGTTGCCGCTTGCCGGAAGAATATAGCAAGCATATCCGGCATATTGCTCTTTGAACGGATCGAGTCCGTTGATCTCAAAGCCCTGTGAGGTCAATTCGACCTGCTCGATCACCGGCTTCCCGTCTACAAAGCTGATATCAAAAGGTTCCGCCATTGCCTGCCTCTTACTGCTGATATTGGTACTGCGGTGGTAGATTTGATACCACTGGTCGTTGACCTTCGCCATGCCGCCATGGACATTACCGCCGGTGAATGTATATGTCGTAGCTCCCGTATAGGGATCCGCCACTTGTTCACCCCTGTTATCGACGATCACTCCGCCAAAGATCCACGGGTCGCCCAATGCCGGATCGCCGAAAGGATTGTCGCTATACGCCCAGCCTATTTCGCTTATGCCTGTAGTTGCGGTTTGGGTAGGTCTAACCGCTCTGCAATAAGCCATAATGTATGTATCATTGACCTTCCTCATGGATGATCCCTCGAACATGTAAAACGGCGCGACCCAATCCGGCATAGTGTTCATGGGTTCATGCGCCGTATCCAACAAGGGGTAATGCATCGTACCCGGAAGTATCGTGGCCATATCGTCGGGATCCAGCTCACACGCTTGCAGGTTTCGATTCTCTTCGGGCGTCCAATACAAAAATACGCGCGATTTGCCGTCTTCATTCTTTACATCATCCACCAGAACCGCCGGGTCGAACGCCAGCTGGACAAACTTGGGATCCCCAAAAGGACCGGCCGGGCTGTCGCTCGAAACGACAAACATCGGATGCCTCCGCCTATTCATATCCGCCGGCGGATCCGGATTGACATGCCACATACCGTCAACAAATACATACATATAATACTTCTTGTTTTCCGGATGGTAGACCACGTCAGGCGCGTATAACATCACCCTGATATTTGCGTCTACATCAACTATAAGCTGTTTAGTGATACCGTCCCTGTCAACATAATCCACACCATTCAATTGATCGACGTGAAAGGCTTCGCCGTCGTACCGCCAATCATTCGGGTCGTCCAAGGGAGCCGACCATACTACATGATCCGGTCCGCAATAGCCGCTGATACGAGAGTCATGTGAACCATAGACATACAAACGTTCCTGGCCGGTTTCAGGGTCTGTAAACACCCGCGGCTCACCGTCCGGAACGCGCTCCCACAAAGGCAGGAAGGGGTTGGCTGCTGAGGCGTTTATGGGGAACACCCCAACAATCATTACCATCGCCATAAGTAGGAATAACACTCTGTTTCTCTTTTTCATTAGAATTCTCCTTTCAATTATTCACTTTTGAGAAGCCATTTTGACAAGCCATCGTCCGTTTTTTCTGGCGCCGATATGCTCAACACATCCATTTTTTTTCAAAAAACGGATATTTGCTTCGGCGTTTTTGCTGCTAATCCCAAGTTCTTCAGCAATTTTTCCCGTCGTAACAGTTGGATCGCCCCTCATCAAATCAAGTATCCTTTGACGGAGTTCATTTATTCCGCTATTTATTCCGCCATTTATTCCGCCATTTATTCCGCTTGCGTTAGCGGAATAAATTTCAAAACCTTCTTTGCTATCGTAAAATGGTAACCGCAATACTGTTCTGTCCGGCTCGAACATTTCTGTGTATTGCGGCGCATCCCAACTCTGCTGTATCCAAGTATGATAGATATTAGGTATTCCGCTCCCAGCGCGTTCTCCAATATCCAGCAGACTGAACATTTTCATAATAACCGCATTGCGTGGAGATGAAACGCCGCCGCTTAACGCTTCTCTAAAACTGACACGAAAACCGCCGGGGTTTTCCAAAACAATTTCATTCAGATTGTTGCGAATAACAATGCCGCGTGAGCCGTAATAATCAGCGTTGGTAAAGCAATTCGCCAATGCCTCGCGCAGGGATTTATGCACTGGCGTATCATCAACGCGATGCAATCCATCCTCTATTCTGAACGGGATTTTGATCTTCGGGTTCTGTATGAGTTTATTGTAGACCTTGAAAAAGAACTCGTAAATGTTGCCGCTCCATTCGCCTGACGATGAAGTGATTCTATCCGTCCAGCGCACTTTCGCGTCAAAATGCTCCTGATAGTCAAGGAAAAACTGCGGGTATTCATGCAAGATTTCGTACTCAAAACCGAACATCAAAAGACCTGCCGCCGTTGGACGCCGTTTATCATCCTCGCCGATACCAATCGCACCGATTTTTTGCAAAAATTCAATATCCTCAAGCTCTTCCCAAACGTGACCGGGGCGTGTGACTTTCATGCGATTGCGGTAACGGTGCAAGCTCTCATAATCAAAAACGGCGAGCGGCAATTTATCCAATACAAGCATATCCTGCGTTTTGCTGCCATTGTCGCGTATCATAGCCTGTACCATTTCTTTGGTGCAATTATAATCACCTTCACCGTTTCTGCGATAGGTTCCGGTAAACGGATTGTTGTTTAAGTATATAGGCTTTAAAGTTCTGTCCGCGCGGGAGATTTCAATTATGATGATGTTTTTGCTGTCAACTGACTCCACACGGACGTGTTTGTCGAGCAACAGATTCAAACTGACCTTGCTCGAATTGTTCACAGTATTCCAAAAATCAGATATCAGTTTTTCGGGTTCGGGCAAGCCGATTACATTGAGGGATCTATCCTCCAACTCCTCAACACCGAGCAGTATCACACCTCCGTTTGTATTTGCGAAAGCAGAGTACGTTGTCCAGAGGCTACGCGGCAAACCACCTGTCGCTGTTTTGACTTCAAGACAATTATCCTCACGGTACTTGTTCAGTTCATTTAGATTCAGCATAATTTTTCACCTGATCATTATCGCCATAATATCCCTGGAAGTCTCCCAAATCTTAGATGCAAGCTCTGAAAGCCCTCGTTGTGTCTCCGGACGATCTTTTTTCAGAACTTGCCTTTAAAATATCACACTTATGGCATATTTTCAAGAATTAATTTTCCATTAATCTATTGTTATTATTTCCCAGTTTTCCGGCGCAGTCTCTATGAATACTGAACTATTTTTACTTATGGGGGACTTCTAAAAACTCAGTATAAACAGCGGCAGCCCCTCGTCTACTTATGACGAAAGGCTGCCGTTCTGTTCTATTTGTCACAGCGGAGGCTGGACTTCGGTCTATCTAGGATGTGACAGCGCCTCCTGTAGTTGCCGCGGCTTCACCTTCCGCTGAAGGCGCCGTGACAGCGCCAGCGCTCGTCGCAGGCGCTTCATCCGCTGTCGGCGTCTCCGCATCTCCGATTGCCGAAGCCGCATTAGCCACATAGTCTATAACGCCGCATATGATCTTCGCGGTCTCTTCCCGTGTCGCGTTAGCTGCCGGATCGAAGGAACCGTCCGTGCGTCCGCTCACTATATTGAGCTGCTTAAGCATACTCACCGCATCCTTAGCGTAGTCGCCAACCAAGCCTGCATCCGGGAATGTTCCACCGTCAGCCGCCGGAAGCGCCACATTCAGCGTTATCAGCGTTCTGTACAAGATCGTGCATATGTCCTGACGCGTAATCCTGTCATTCGGTGCAAAGCGATCCTCGCTTACACCGTTGATGACATTACTCGCGGAGGCTTTGTCCACAAACTCCTTGTACCAGTCGCCCGCGTTTACATCAGCAAATGTCTTTACTTCAGCGCCCGCCTGAATGTTGAGCGCCAACACAGCCATCTTAGTGAATTCGGCGCGGGTTACATCGCCTCTGGGATCGATAGATCCGTCTGTACGTCCTGATATGATCTGCGCCGTAACAAGCCTCTCAACGAAGGCTTTCGCCCAGTCAGAAACATCTGCAGCGTCACGGAAAGGCGCCAGCGGGCCGCTTACTACGCCGTCCTCATCGCCCGGCGTGACAGCAGGCGTCGTCGTTACCGGCTGCGTCGTGCTTGGGCTGCTGCTGCTTCCGCCGCCGCCTCCGAATGAACCTGTGCTGCGCCATGAGGCTGTAAGCACGATGTCCTCCGTTATGGGCGTCGCAAAATCGAAGGCTGTGTTAGTACCTTCGATGAGCCATCCCTCGAATCTGTATCCGCCTCTCGCGGGATCCGCCGGTCTCTCCACGACCGCGCCGTCCGGCGCGTATACGACGCTCTCAGCGCTTTGATTCTTGAATTTGACTGTATAAATCGTATCCCCTACAGGCGCCATTGAGACGCTCGAAAGGTAGAAGCTATCCGTACCCGAAAGCACGATCTCGATCTGCTGTTTATCATACGCAACAGTCGGTTTGCTGTAAATGAATTCTCCATCCACCTGAGACCAGTCGATCGTCCACAGATCGGCGCGCGCAGCGGCGACTTGCTCATCTACCGAAACGCCGTCCTTATAGGAAACGATTTTAATCGTGGCGTCCGGCCTATCTGCGGCAGTGGCATATGTCACAGTTGGAATAATCTGAGCTTTCACCTTGTAGGTGTAGCCATCCTGCAATGCCCATGAATCCAGGGTTTGAACGACTCCGCCGCCGGCATTCCTGCCGCTTACAAACAGCGATGTCTGAGAATACGTCTGATCGCTTGAATTCGCGGCGCTCGCACCTGCTCCCTGCCAGTAAATCGCCGGATTGGTGGCGATGGTCTTGATCAACTGCCCGCTCACCGGTGTCGCCGCGCCGTCGAATGTGAAATTATCTACTGTGATATCTCCGCCCGTAAAGGTAAGGCGGAAATCCTTAAAGCCATACGCCGCTCTGTCGCCTGTATCCAGCGCGGCGGCGTAGCTGCCGCCTGCTGCGCCTGCGGGAACCCTCACGACGCCAATAAGCGTGTTAGCTGCAGGGACGTCGACCCTGACCTCGATCGCGCCGCCGCTTGCGGAACTGACGCCGTTGGCGAGTATGCGCGTATTATGAGCGGAAAGACCGTTGGCAAAGTTGAAGTTGTCGTACTCCAATGCCGCGCCGCTCGACAGGGTGAGTCCGCCTGTCGCGGGAGCTATAGTACCGCTCTGACCGTCGTTATCCTCCGCCTGAAGCACATCAGCATATATATGCTGATTCAGCCCCGGCAGATATGAATTGCTCGCACTATAAACGAAGGTCGTTACACTCAACGGCGCCAATGTCGCGTCAAAGTCGGCGCCGCCGACAACCGTAATCGGAGCAAGCCTTTTAATATTCTCGCTGGGAGACGTGCGGTAAGGCGTCACTGCAGTCGGGGAACCCCCTACGTTGCTCAAGTTAAATGTAAGGGTTTTAGGCGCGTCCGCCTCGTTAATAACCACAATGGCAAAATCATTGCCGTTCTTATAAGCCGTTACATTCGCGCCTTTATAGGGATTGATGCGATCCACGCCTACCCGGACGTATCCGGCGTTAACAAAGCGTGAGAACTGACCCGATGTGTAATAGGCCTTTATTATTGAATGCTGACCCGTGAGCGAAGGTCTCACCAGGGCATTGGTTCCGGCGCTGAGGCCGCTGAGATGTGAGCCCAGATTACCTGTTGGCCACCACCACATGAAGGCCGTAAATCCGGGATCGCTGCCAAAGAGATTGGCCAGCGTTCTAGCCGCCAAAAGCCCGTTCGCGTCTCTCGGAGTACCCAGCTCCGCCATCCATATGTCCTCATATTCCCTGAGATACGAAGGATAGAAGGGGTCTTCCAGCGTTGGATCCGTATTACCCTGTGCCGCCGCAATCCTCGCTTCATAGTTCATTTGATTGTATTCATAAAGGTGCGTTGAATAGATCGACGCTTTGCCGTTGGTATACGTGGTATTATCATAGATTTCGCTGTTAGACATCATCGTTCCGTAACCCGGTCTGTCAGTGGTGCCCAGGTCGACGGGACTGGTCGAACGATCCTGACGCGTGCCTTCAGGCGCCGCGATCTTAGGATTGGGATAGCCGTCCGGCCCGTATACTGCGGCAAAACTGGTCTGATATGCCTCCCACACCGGGAACAGATAATCCAACAGGAAGCGTTCATAATCGTCTCCCTGGAAGACATATCCCGAATAACCGTGGGCGATCTCCGTTTCGTTTGTAGGCGAAAGCGCGTAAATCGGCACCCCATAGTGAGCCATCATGCCATAAGCGTATTCCGCAAGATAGATGGCGAACTCATCATAATACTCATTCAGAAGCATGGGATATTCGTCCTTGGGCTGCCCTGTGGGATTCCACGGATAGTCGTTTCTCACGTTCTGATTGCTCTTCATCCAGTAGGGCGGACTCCACAAGGATGCATAGAACTTCACCTCGGGGCGAACCGCCATAACCTGCTTGGCAAACCAGATCTGGTCTTCGTCAAAGGTTTCTTCACCGAAGCGATCGCCGAACTGCTTGTAGGTAGCCGGATCGAAATCCGGATTATTCCAGATAAGGCCGCTTAGATCGCCGTCAAAAGCGGGCGGCGTAGGCCATATGGTATCATTAGGACCGTCCCATATATGATCGCCCCACTGCAGAAGTCCGTCCACAGTGTTGATATTGGCGCGACCCATCAGATTCTCAAAAGCCGATGGCGTGCTGGTGTTGATCACGCCGCCGTCGCCGATGATGAAACGGACGATGTCCATGCCTACGCCTGCCTCTTCATCCATGGCCATATCAAAGGCCGCCAGTCCCAGATTCTCATCGCGCGCAGTAATGCCGTGAGCGTTAAAGGCGTCATAAATCTGCTTGAAACCCGCCCATTTATGGAAGGCCCAGGAACCGCCGACGCCCTCTATAGTCTGATACGTATCATTGAAGTCGATCGTAACCGCATTGGTGTCAGGAACCGGTGTTACCCACACACTATACAGATCCGCACCCTCGTCCCTGCCGTCAACTCGGTCGCCGGGCTTCAGCTCAAGAACAAGCTCCCCGTTCGGTTTCCTGTAATCCGACGTAGACCAACCGGCGAAGACCTTGTTAGGATCGTCAGGAACAGTGCCCGGTGTTATATCTTCCACAACCGCGCTGAAATCAGCGCCTATGCGAACTTCCTGTTCGTCCGGAGGCGTTCCCGTCGCGTCCACCAGATGATATCTAACAGTGCCGTAATGCGCGTTCTTCTCTTTCCAGTTCGCGTATAAATACAAGATGGGATTTGTATGAGCGGTGTTATAATCCTCCACTACCTTGTCATATGTCACTCGGTCATTTTCGAAATCCCAAGGGCGGAACTCCCTGCCGTACAGATCGTGACCCGTAAGCGCAGGCTCGGGGAGCTGATTACGGTAATAATCCCTTACCGCTGAGTCGGCGTACCAACCAAAGAACTCATATTCCACCCCGCCGTAGCTTACAATAGCGCCCAGCGTCAGCGCCGCCAGGCTTGTATTCGTTAAAAGCGTCAGGTCAACGAGATCACCCTCGGCGACATTGCTTATGATGTCGTCATTTATGCCGGTAAAGCTGGGTCTGTCCGGCATCCTGGAATGGAAGACCACATCATACGAACCGCCGGGCGTCAAGGTAGGGAACGGCGACACCGGGGGCGCGGCCCATACCGGTATGCTGCTTACCAGCACCGCCAAGGCAGTTATAAAAGCGAGAAACGGTTTTTTCATATTCAAGAAACTTCACCTCCTTAAAACAAAGACCTTAAAAAAGATCCATAAACAAAGAGCCTATCGCACGGACATGTCGAGCGACCGCGCCGAGCTAAACTGTGCTCGGACATGTCAAACGACCACGCCGAGCCAAACTGTGCGCGGACATGTCAAACGATCAGGCCACGTCAAGCTCCGCTGTGCGCGAGCACAGCTCAACTCAATAAATACACTCCGCGACTATATTTATATCACGCTTCAACGCAGATTGCAATAGCTTAATGGGAATAATCATTTGCTTTCTTACGGCTTTCTTACGGCGCATAGAAGCAGTTGCATTTTCCATTCGGAAGCGGTATACTAATAGTGCAAATAGGGATTGTAGGGATTTAATGTTGGCTCCATCCAAATTTATTTAGGAGGTCATTTTGTCTATGAACAATATACTTGTGGAAAATGCAAAAATTATGGCAAAGGGACAAATTACCTTGCCGAAAGACATACGCGATGTTTTAGGCGTCGGCATGGGCGACCGCGTAACGCTGATTTGTCGCGATAATCAGGTTATTATGATGAACGCAGCGATTTACGCTATGAATATGCTTCAAGAGGGCATGAAAGGCGAGTTTGAAAAGGCGGGCATTATGAACGACGACGACGTTATGGATTTGGTGAAAGAGGTGCGCTTGGAGATTGAGGGCTCATGAGATGTCTGATTGATACAAACGTCCTGATCTCGGCGTCGCGGAACCGTGAGGGAAGCCCATACCGAGCTTTCTTAAAAGCTGTTACCATTCCCCATCAGGGAGTTGTCTGCGACCAAAACCTTGACGAGTTGCGACGTGTCTATAACCGCAAATTCCCGGATAAACTGGACTTGTTGCAAGCTTTTCTCGCTTTCGCCCTGCCTGTCCTTGAAGTAGTGAATACTCCCGCGCTTGATTTGGAAGTGGAAATGAAAATCCGCGATATTTCAGACCGTTCTATCTTGCGAGCCGCTATCGCGGCGAATGTGGACGTGATTATTACAGGCGACAAGGATTTTTTAGAATCCGGCGTGAGCGATCCCCGGATAATGACCGCCGCCGAATTCGTGCAAGAAAAAAAGTCAATCTGAAAAGTTTATCTCAAATACTTGACCTGTATCAATACTCACTCGACATGGTTTAGGTATTCTTGCCTCATAATTATCTATCGCTGTGAAGTAATCAGGTTGATTATCGGGCGCAATCACCTGCGTTGTGTATATATACCCTTCGCTAACCGAGAATAGTGGTTCTTTTTCTTGATAATAACCAAAATAACCGTTCGGCCGTGTTTCGACCCCTTCTTTTATGATACGTAGATTATCCATTACAGGTCCCAGCAGAGGTCCTGGTTGATGCTCAAGTTTCATTAGTATTTTCAAATCGCCTTTTATATAAGTTGTGTAATTATTCTCACTCCAGAAATAATTATCTGCCGATAGAACCCTTCTCATTTTTGCCTCCATGCCGTACCGTCAGAATCTATTTTTGTCACAATCACGTTTCCGTCAAAACCGAATCACCGCAAACCGCCGTAGTAGCCAAGCGGAATAATCGTATCAGCGGCGGAGAAAATATCTCCGCCGACAGTCACGGCATTTAAAGACGTTATCTGATCTTCAGGCACCCGTTTATTAGAAGTATGATTGATACAACCTGAGTGCTCTGCCAAACCAATACGGGGTTATGTCTGGGTGCCCTTCCGGCTGATATATCCGTAAATCTCCGTCAAGCATCCATTCGAAGCTTTCGTTTTCGAAATCCCAAATGCGATAATATACCCGAGAACCAACATCACTATAGGATAGTCCGCGTTCAGGCAAAGAAACGGGATACAGCACCATGTATAATCTTTTTTCCAAACCCGTGCTTTCATTGAGGTGTTCCCGGATATAGGCGTCCAAGACATCCTTTGCCGCATTTCCAATCTCCGCCGACGCTTCCTTGCTGACATCTTTTGAACCGAGAAATATTTTGATTTCCAATTCCTCGTTGTCATAAATGTTACTGTGGTTTTCGGTTGTCGTAAGAGTTGTTCCGACACTCTGCTGCAAATATAGTTTTACATCTTCTATACGGCTGTCGCATACCTTGAGAGCAGATAATACATCCCCGTATTCAACATAAGGCCGCAGGTACAAGGCGCCTATCGTGCCTGCCGAAAGCATAGGCGTTAGAAACACCACAATGCATACTGCAATCGAAATGCGCCTTTTTTTTCTCATTTTTTTGCTCTTTTTTTTGCTCAGCATCAGAAACCCAGTCGCTGCAAGGAGGGATGCGAGAAATGTAAGAATCAACAGGGAAGCAAACCCCAAAAATATTGATAAAAGAATAAACAATCCGCGAAACATATCAAAACCTCCAAAATCAAATCATCGCAAACCGCTGGTGCAACCAGGCGGAGTAATCGTATCAGCGGCGGAGAAAACGTCTCCGCCAACAGTCACGGCATTAAAGGTGTTGTCTGAGGTTCAGGTGATCGTTTATATTAGAAGTATGATTGAAACAACCCGACTGCGTAGTTAATCCAATACGAATCACCCATGGTTGGATGTCCTTCCGGAGCAAATACCCATAGATTTCCGTCAAGCATCCATTCGAAGCTTTCTTTTTCAAAATCCCAAATGCGGTAATATACCCGAGAACCGAAGTCCCAATGATGATCTATGTCACCATCGGACATAAGAACGGGATACAGCACCATGTATATGCGTTTTTCAAGACCGGAGCTGTCGTTTTGATGTTCCCTGATATAAGTATCCACGACATCCTTCGCTGCATTGCCGATCTCTGCCGCCGTTTCCTGCCTGACGTCTTTCGAACCGAGAAATATTATGATTTCCAATTGCTCATGGTCATAAGCGTCATAATAGTGTTCATTTGCTGTAAGAGCCGGACCGTGATCGGGATCAAAATACAATTTTACATCTTCTATGCGGCTGTCACAAACTTCAAGGGCGGATAACATGTCCCCATATTCGACATACGGACGCATGAACATGGCGCCTACAGGGATCGCCGCAAGCACTGGCATCAAAAATACCACGATACATACCGCAATCAAGATGCGTTTTTTTTTGCTCCGCCGCATGTACACGCGCGCCGCAATGAAGGCTATACAAAATGCTATAACCCACAAGGGGAGAAATCCGAAAAATAACATAAACAACGAAAGTAACATATCAAACCCTCCAAAACCGGGTCACCGCAAACCGCCGTAGTAGCCAAGCAGAATAAACGTATCAGCGGCGGAGAAAATATCTCCGCCGCAATTGTAGTTGCAATTCACAGTAATCCGTTTAAGGCAGGATCTTATAAGCGAAGAAATCCGAATAATACTGCGTGGAGTTTAGTGAAGTTCTGAGATAATCCGTATTGACTGAATATCTGCTTCCCCAAGTCGCTATAGCAACGAACGAACCTGCATAAGCCGGATTGCTGCTGTTGTTGATAAAATACTTGGTTATTGTCATCCAATGGTTGTTGGTTTTTTCATATTTAATGATTTTATTGACATTATCATCTATCTCCAAATAATTCAGCATGAACACCGGTACATCGGCGGCAAGCTGTGTCTTCAGAAAACTGTCTAAATTAGTCATTGTTCTTCCCGATGGCACAGCCTTAGTGTAATCATGTCCCGTAATGTCGGAGAACTCTCCAAACGCATTCTCCATAGCAGTGGCGGATGTGCCTATACCTAGGTTACTGGGAATATTCCCCATATCCGCGTAAAAACCCATAAGCTCTGTATACTCGGTCTCTGTGAAAAAATATGTGCTCCTGCTTGTTCCGTAATAAGCAAAGGTTTGGTCAAAATTCGAAGCATTGAAATCCGAGTTCGGAACGACAGACATCCCGCTTGGCTCCACTGGCAAATACAACCATTTTGGCTCGTCTGTATATTGCAGTAAATCTCCGTGTGTAGAAATGTTTTTGAATATAGAGTAGGCGATCAAATCGGCAAACGCAACAGCACCGCAACCCGTACTCGCCATAGCATCCCCATCCAAGTAATAGTTTCTCGTACTGCCGTAGTCCTCCCACCAATCTTGATTTCCGCCGTAATACACCTGCGAGGAAGTTGAAAATGGTTTTACACGAACATAACTTCGATCACCGCCCGCACGCTCCGGCACAAGCGCATATGTTTCAGTAGTGGAAGCAGCACTCGCCGCAACTGAAACTACTCCTTGGTACGTACCAAGGTTTTCATGTTCCTGACTTAAATCTTTCAACAGGGCAAGTTTTTGCACCCTGTTTTTTTCGCTGAATAACACTTCGTCTTCGGATGCCGCCACTTCGGATGCCGTAATATACCCGGCGCTTCGCGCGATCTCATTTGAAACTGAAAGTGCTGCAGAATCCTTCGCCGACAAAGTTCCTGACGCCGAACTCATCACGGATACGCCTGTCAGCCCCGGGTTCTGCGTATTGACGAGATAATAGAGCGGCGCTTTGAGCATGACCTTATAGCCGTTGTTGGTGTAAGTCATAATATTATTATAGGAGGAAGCATCGGGATCGATCATATAAAAGCTCAGATTCGCCGTGCTTGCACCCACGACAACATGTCCTGCCACATTCCCGCTTCCGTCCTTGAATCGAACGGCAAACGCGATAAGAGTTCCGGTTTCATTGTACAGCGGTGCTTTCGAGTTGTAAATACTGTAACTTGCGCCAAATTGTTCTTGTACATAATATTCCGCAATCGCATTCACTTCGGCATCTGTCAAGGGAGCATACACATACTGTATGGTTCCGCCTAGCTTGGCCTGATATATGTTTTTTTCCTGCGTCGTGAAATATGCCGTTCCGAAGACGTTCACACCGCTGAAATCCTTGAGCTTTGAAAGAAAGAGGTTGAATTTGCCGATATTTGTGGTCGGCACGCTGTAGCCGCCAAGCGCATGAAAGTAAGCAAAGGTGTCTTTGAAGGCCTGCTCACCTACAGCATCATAGATCTTTGTCAGGTTGTAAGCCAAAGAGTAAGGGCTGTATGCGCCCTGCGACATGGCAGCATCGTAATTGACATGTCCTTGAATCCTGTTGGCGTAACTCTTAATGTAATTCTTGTAAGCGGATCCGGTGAACGTTTGACTTACATTCGAAACCGACATGGTATCACCGGTTTTAACCATATAATAATAGATTTTGAATATTGTCAATGCCTCCGCTTCAAATGTCCATCTATAGGAATCGAAATTATGACCTATCTCATGAATCGGAGTTTCTGTCATGGATGTGTTGTCGTGAACCATCTTAAGCACATGCGCTTGTGCTACGGGATAGCTTGTGTTGTAAACAGACCATAATATCGGATTCCCCGATAGCCCCTCTACATTCCAATCCAAAGTTCTTGATGTGTCGAACTGCATTTTACTGCCGCTGTACGGTTTATCTCCGCCCACCAAGCCATATTGCACATTATAGGCATTGTTTACCTTTGTCAAAAATTGTGTTAATCTTCCGGATCCGAAAAGGTTTGCAAACCATGATTCAAAGTGAAACAACATATTGCTGTAAGTATAAGTTTGTGTGTTTGCCGCGGGTAAAGGTAAAGTTACCTCCACATAAGTCGAATCAGCCCACGTACTGGTCAAATGATTATAATATGCAAAATGCAACCTGTATCTCTCTCCCGGCGTAAGGTTGCTTATAGTATATGTGCCGCTGTTGGTGTAATAGTCGTTTCCGGTCACATCCGCCCAAGTGCCGGGCAGCCAGTGATAGTACGTAAATCTGTTTCCCCAAGTGCCTTCGGACGGATAAACCACTTTTACCGTCATGCTTGTCGGATTGGTGCTGGTCACGGTAATCGACGGCGTTTGTGCGCCCGCCATCTGTACGGTTATTTCGTCATAGTACCAGGATCCGCTTGCGCTGTCCCAAGCCCCCGTGACGAATTTGTATACGCCCCCCGCGCGAAGCCCCGTCGCCGTGTAGCTTCTGTTTGTAGCCGCCGCTTGACCCTGTCCGAGTAAATACGTGTACGCCTGTGTTCCTGTATCGTATTTGCGTAAAAAATTGTTTACGTTGCTGCTGTTCACATACCAGATGGTAAATGTTACGGAAGTGCTTGTCTTGCTTGAGTATGTAATGCTTGTAAAAGAGTTGGCGGACATCGTCGAAATACCGGAGCTTCCGAAAGAATCGCTCGCTTCAAAGCTGCCTATGCCGACGTCCGTTGAAACGACTGATGGCGCGGGCGCTTCGGCCTCATCATATGCGGGAAGCTCGGGTTCGGGAATCGGTCCGAAAAGCTCTTCGTATAGGTCGTCGTCCAAATCCGCTGCGATAACGTCATTGCGCGTTAATCCTGCTGTTTGAGCTATGGTTTGAGAATCTTGATATCCGCGCATTTTCTCGTTCGTTATGACGGACAGAAATCCTTCGTCTATTTCACCCGCTTCAACATCGAAGATCGTCTCATAGTTTTCCAGGATGTACTCAGGCGCCAGGTTTCCGAACAGTTCTTCAAACTTTATGATCAATTCTCCGTTATAGTAATTCCCTTCAAGCAATGCTTCATACTTTTGACGGGCTTCGCTTTTCTGCTCTTGCTCGTCTTCAATGAAGATCTGCGGTTGCAATCCGTCGCTTGTGCCGATCGAATAATCCAATGCTTGTATCGGAACGACCGTACTCAGGCAAAGAATTACAATAAATGCGACAGATAACAGTTTTCTTGTTTTTTGTTTGGTTCTCATTTTCTTTTCCTTTCTCTCTTACTGCGCAATCCCCATTAGGCCGATATTTTTTAGAATTTAACGCAGCAGCCGGATTGTCCGTACAATCCGGCTGCTGCTTAAACTTTGAATCATATGCTATTAGTCGTAAAAATCCGGCTATCTGTTCCTGAACCTTTTTTGGCAAAGAATGTGACTTTCGCCCTATATTCCATACCTGATACCCCGTCATAAGTAAGGGTTCCGCTATGCGTCGTGCAGTTGTTCCCCATAAAAGCCGGATAGTTACTGCTGCTATAAGTTGCGGCCGTAACCCAACTCGAACCCGACCTACGCTCTATAATAATCCCCGATACGCCCAATTGGTCAGAAATCTGCGGTGCTGCAACATAGTAGCTCACAAGAACGTCGTCTGCACCTGTTCTACTGAGTGTAGCCTCGTAAACCGAAATATAATTGCTTGCTTTAAGCGTCATCGCAGTTGCCGGCGCGGTTGCTGAAGACATAAGAGCCAATATTATAATTACACCTATGAACAATTGACGTTTTTTCATTAGTCTATTCCTCCGAATACATTGAGTTGATAACTGATTTCATTTCTTCTTCTGTAATCATTCCCTGAATGTTAATATCGTACATGCCTTCCGCCCATGTAACCGCCACTCTTTCCATGTTTTTATAGAGATAGTGATCTACACCTCTATACGTGTAGATGGATGGTTCATCATCATTCTTTTCAATCGTCGCAGTCTGATTACGTGACGCTTGTAAAAATACCACAATTAAAACCACTAGATCATCCTTGCCATTGTTGTATATCATAGCCAATATTGTTTTGTCTGGCAAATTGCCTACCTCGATCTTTGTAAAGCTATACCCATCCGGTAAGTACGTCGGCGCAACTAGATTCTCAACTCCCCAAGTGCTTAGCATATCCTGCAGAGACGCATAGTACTCCTGCGCCGTTTCAGCAGGAACCACCAACGGCGCATTCGAATCTTCATATATTTTAAGCCATCCTGTACAGCAGGCCTCTTGAACGGCATCCTCTGCGTCAGATTTAGGGAGACGCGAGCTTGCATAATGCATCAACTTTTCACACATTGTTTTAATAAGCTTCTTGTAATATTTCTCTTTCTGGTCACTAAAAGGCTCCATCAGTCCCCCCTCTCCATATACCTTACTGTACCTACTCACTATGGTAAAAGAATATCATGCCTATTTTGTATTTGTCAAGAAAATTGGCAAGTTCGACGATGTTCTGAAGATGTTCAGCAAAAAAGAAACTCTTGCTACGGCAAAAGCCTCTCACTAATCCTGTTCTTTCATGTAAGTTTTACGTATACGCTCTTGTTCTTCTATGGAAGAGCTGCGTATAAGTTCTTGCGCTTGTTCTTCCATATAGGCATTATATATACGTGTTTGTTCCGCCGCCAAGATTGGTATGTTTGCTTCAACTTTATCCACAATACCACGGAGTTCTTCGTAAGAGTACTCTGACATAATCTTAGCTTGTTCTACCGGGTCTAATGTTTCCAGCCTACTCTACGCAATATACGCCGCTATTGCTATTGATCCTATAAGACCCTGCTATACAATTCCGAACCTCTTCTAGATGAAAGTGCGATCATTTTACTCTATACTTATATATCCCAATTTTTGCTCAAATTATTACATCAAAAATAAAAAATTTGATTTTTCCTCTTACGTTTTCGGTAAGTCCGCCATCGAAATCAGTAATAAGCATACATAAATTAACAAATACCCGGATATCCGTTCTTCTCCGCATGTCCGATCAGATACAAAAAAGCGGATGCGGGCACGCGAAGAAGTTCGTCGCCGGACGCTGTACTATAGATGCCGTAGTCGTCCATGTTCTTTGTTACAATAATCGCGGCGGACGCCTCCTTACAAATCCGGCAAATCGCGTCGTCATCCGAGATCGGCGCCTTCTCCCGATATTTGACTTCAATCAGAACGTTTCTGTGATTCGCATATTCAATGACCACATCCACTTCTTTATCCTTCCGACCGCCCCTATAATACCCTACCGAGCTTGCTTTTCGAGAGCAAGATACCGCTACATGCCGATAAACAGCGGTCTCTACCACCTTTCCCATCTCGACAGGATTAGTCAAAACGGAGTCGTCCATTAAGATCGCATTACGGAGCGCCGCATCTGCCGGGTCGTCATGTCATTATCCGCCAGCGCCAACTCAGGAAAACCGCCGTTTTGCAACAAGCTTTCAATCATTTGTCAACGATCATTATAAATATACTTATAATATTTGCAGCAAATATTAACTTTATACTGTATTTTTCGTTCTTTCATTATCATCTGCTAAATAATGCTATTTTTCGCCAGTATGTAGAAAGAAACAGAACTTTAACTGAATAGACAAACAATTCCTGACATAGTATAATTTAATAAATTTTATGAATAGCCGCATGGAGGCGGCTTCCGAAAATCCTTGCCGGGCAGCATCACGCCGGCTTGGGGAAGTTGCCCAGAGAGGAGACGGTCTGTTGGTCGGCATAGGTGTTGTTGATGGTATCGCCATCCAAAAAGTGTTTATTTATGACAATGCGCCGTGTGATGAACATCAACGCGAGTATTTGGGCGCGGACAAAGAGACCGCCCGGCTGTTCACCGCCATTGAGACCGCAAAGGATCAGCTAACGAGAACCGCTGAGAAGCTCGCCCGTGAGATCGGCAGCGATAAAGCTGAGATCATAGAGTATCAAATCAACATTTTATGCGACAAGGTCTTTACGGACAAAATACTGCGGAACGTCGAAAGCGGTTCCGCCTGCGAGGACGCCGTCAAGACCACATGCACGGAGTATTATGAGATTTTCAACAATTTGGATAATGATTATCTGCAGCAACGTAAGATCGATATCATCGACATACAAGTAAGATTGCTGGACATCCTGAACGGCAGAAAAAGCATATCCGCCCTGGGAAGCTCCACCATCGTAGCCGCAGAGGATCTCACACCCAGCCAGGTCGCGGAAATGGAACTGAAGTCGGTTAAAGGGATCCTGCTTGAAAAAGGCGGCAGATCCTCACACTCGGTCATCATCGCTCAGTCCTTCGGCATTCCATGCATAATAGGACTGCGCGGCCTGCTGAATAAGCTGGATGAGTGTGGAACCGTGATAATGGACGGTAAAACCGGAGATGTAATAATCAACCCGCCCGCAGAACTGCTAGCTGACTATCGCGGCAAGCTTGATAGAGAGACGAAGAATAAGAAAAAACTTGAAGCCTACATATCGAAAGCCCCCATCACTCCTGACGGTGTACAGATAAACGTCTACGCAAATATTGCGTCCGCCGCGGAAGCCCGCATGTCGCTCGAAAACGGCGGGGAGGGCGTAGGTCTTTTCCGAACGGAGCTGCTGTACATGGGCTTCTCCGAGACCCCCTCGAGAGAGGCTCAGTTTAAGACTTACTCAAGGATCGCTAAAGACCTTGGAAGTAAGCCCCTTATCATCCGAACCCTTGATGTGGGCGGCGACAAGGAAATAGCCTACCTCGGCATAGAAAAGGAAGCAAATCCCTTTCTTGGATATCGCGCGATCAGGTATTGCCTGGATCATGAAAGCCTCTTCAAAGATCAAATTGCCGCTGTATTGCAGGCGGCGAAATACGGCAACATAAAGCTGATGTTTCCCATGATCTCCACGATGGACGAATTGATGAAGGCGAAAAGGCTTGTAAATGAAACAAAGGCCGAGCTACTGTCTCAAGGAACGGAGTTCGCGGATATACCCATAGGCATGATGATGGAGGCGCCTGCGGCGGCTCTCATGGCCGACGCGTTTGCACAGCATGTGGATTTTTTCAGCGTCGGCACCAATGATCTCATACAGTACCTCTTCGCGGCCGATCGAAACAACGACAAAGTGTCGCATTTGAATTCATACTACCACCCCGCATTGTTCCGTTGCGTAAACGCGATCTGCACCGCCGCGCTAAAGCATGAAATTGAAATTGACATTTGCGGACATGCCGGAGAGGCGCCCGATCTAATTCCCATCTGGATAGCCATGGGAATAAGCGGGCTGAGCGTGAGTATTCCATCTATACCATTGGTAAAAAAGATCATCTGCGAAACACGAGCCAAGGACGCCCGCGAGCTGCTTGATAAGGTACTGCAGTTTAATACATCCGGCGAAGTTAAGGAATATTTGAATACAATAAACGGAAGGATGCAAGCGTATGATACAGGCGCAATTGGAAGTACGCAATGAATTGGGTATCCATGCCCGCGTAGCTAACCGCATAAGCTCATGCTGCCAAGGCTTTTCCAGCCGCATTGAAGCTGAATCGGGAACTGCGTTCATGGATTTGAAGAGTGTACTCAATGTAATGATATTAAATGTTAAGTATGGTGAAAAGCTGACAGTAGCAATCGAAGGCGAGGATGAGAACGAAGCTTTTGAATCCTTGAAAGAACTCTTCGATAATAAGTTCGGCGAGAAATAGCGCAGCGCCGACGGCGGAGTCAGGCGGCGGGCAGTGCCGCGGTCAAGCAAGGCGTGCGGCTGGAAAGGAACGGTATCAGTAATGAATTCGTTAGAAAAGGCTATGTCGCTGATCGCGGTTGCCGGCGATTCAAAGAGTTATTCTATGGAAGCTGTTTCATTGGCAAAGGAAGGCAAGTTCGACGAAGCGCGCGCAAGCGTCGAAAAGGCCAGAGACGCTATGATAACAGCCCATGATATGCAAACAGATCTGATCAGAGCCGAGGTCGAAGGCCGCGGCGAAGCGATCGGCCTGCTGATGGTTCATGCGCAGGATCATCTGAGCGGCGCTCTGCTGATGCGGGAATTGGCGGAGGAATTCATTGATCTGTACAAGAAATTGGAGGTGGTAACTTGATTTCAATCACATTATTGTGCAGTCTCGGTATGTCCACGAGCATGCTGGTGGATGCTATGAGCGAAGTGGCCAAAAAAAGGAATATTGAGTTGGACATAGACGCGCTGCCATTCGACAAAGCGAGCGAGCGTCTGGAAAAAACCGATATACTGCTTATTGGACCGCAGGTCAAGCATCTGCTTCCAAAATTTCAAGAAAAATACAGTGGTCGCATCCCGGTGATCGCGGTAATCGACTTCAGAGACTATGGTCTGGTTCGCGGTGAGAAGATCCTCGACGAGTCGCTGGAGCGTTTAGAAACCGCTGCAGGCGCATCACAGCTTTAGCCGGAAGACCGTCAGGCGCGTACACACCGCTGCACCGCGAGGCCGCATGTAAAATCTTCTGACCAGCGTTTGCGCAGCGTTCCGATCTTCTTAAACGGATCCTCGCAAAGACGCCGCTATTTTGTCATACCCTTAAACGTTATTTCTTTACACCCTAGAAATTGGAAGGAGGTAAAAAAGTGTCGAGTAAAGCAAATATAGAAAAGTCCAACAATAACTTTATGGAAGAAAAATTTCTGCCCGTAGCGGCGAGAATCGGCAGCCAGCGTCACCTTCTAGCCTTGCGTGACGGAATCGTCATGATCATGCCGCTGCTGATTCTCGGCGCCTTTGCGATGATCATAGCTGAATTCCCGTCGGATGCGTATCTGAACTTCATGGCCAATACCTTCGGCGAAAACTGGGCTGCCTTTGAAGGCATAATAATGAACGCAACATATGGGATCGTCGCGCTCGTAGCCTGCTTTGGCGTCTCGTCCTCACTGGTAAAAAGCTACGATTTAGACGGCACTCCCGCCGGCATGATCGCCCTTTCAGCGTTTTTTATCGTCAACGTGATCGAAACCGCCGTGATAAACGGCGAAGAGACCGCTGTTTGGCTTGCCGGTACATTCACAGCCGAGTATCTATTCACGGCTCTGGTTACAGCGCTGGTCGTCGGAGAGCTTTACAGACTGCTCGTTCAGAAAAAATTCGTAATCACCCTGCCGAAGTCAGTTCCTTCCGCAGTATCAAGACAGTTCACAGCCCTTCTGCCGGGTGTCGTAATCATGCTTATATTCCTGGTCGTCCACGCCATCTTCGCCATTACCCCTTGGGGCAATTTCCCGCAGTTCATGTCGGACGTCATTTCAATCCCCCTCCGGGGCTTCGGGACTTCATACGCCGGTACGCTTGTAGCGGTGCTTACGGAGCATTTCCTGTGGTCTCTGGGACTTCACGGCTCGTCCATCATCATCTTCCCGATCTTCGAGCCCATGTGGATTGTAAATCTCCAGGAAAATCTGAACGGCGCGCACCACATACTTACACAGCCCTTCTATGAGAACGGCGTATGGATCGGCGGCTCCGGAGCAACCCTCCCCGTCGTGATCTATATGCTCGTATTCGCAAAGTCAAAGCTGCTTAAGCAAATCGGCCGTATCGGCGTGGTTCCCGGACTGTTCAACATCAACGAACCGGTTACATTCGGTCTGCCCGTCGTCCTGAACCCGTTCCTGATGATCCCGTACATAGCCACCCCTGCCATAGTCATGACTGTGCAATACATCGGCACGGCCATAGGACTGTTCCCGTACTGCAACTACATGGTGCCCTGGACGACGCCCTTCTTGGTCAGCGGTTTTCTGATGACACAAAGCATAATGGGAGTCGTTGCGCAGATAATATCATTTGCTGTCGCCTTCCTGATATGGCTGCCATTCATCAGGATCTGGGACAACAGAAACTACAACATGGAGCTCTCTGATTCAAGCGAGTCGGTCGCATAATTCCCGCGCACCGAGAGACGCATTGGCGCCGTGAGGAGAAGTATTATGAGCAAAACATTAGGTCTGAGCTTGAAAAACTTCAAAAGCCATAAACTGAAAAGGTTGCTCGCCTTTGTGATCGATGTGCTTATTTTACTGTGCATATTTTTCATCACATATAACATCTTGGGTCTGCCTGACTATCCGGCGGTGAAGCTTGGCATGGATCATTTGAACGCCCTACAGGGCACTCCCCAGGCTCAAGCGGCGGCGGACACGGTGTTCAGAGAATTCAACTCCGTTTATTTACACTCACTGATAATATGGTTTATTTATGAACTCGTCGTTTCTATTATACTGAAAGGCTCGACAATAGGAAAGCTTATCTGCAATATAAGAATAGTAGGCAAGAAGAGCGGCGAGTTCTCCCCTAAAACCATAATAAGACTGGCGATCCGAAGCCTAGTCAAGATGCTCTTTCTGTTCTTCCTTCAAGGCCTGCCGTTTTTGATTTCGTCGCTGTCGATATTCGCCAATCCCGAATTCAGAACCGGAGTGGATTATTTCGCGGGCACTAAGCCCGTGGACAGGCAAGCCCAGGTCAGCCCCGAAGCATGCGAGGTGCACTGACAGTTGAGGTGGTCAAATTGAGTAGCGTTGAGTCAAAAGTTAAAAAGATAGCGATGGCCTTGCTCGCGAGCGACGATTTTTTGACGCTTGATTCCTTAGCGAGTAAGTGTGACACAAGCAGCCGCTCCGTCCAAAACCACATTAAAAAGCTTGAAGAGCGCATCTCCGAAAACGGCTACAATGATGTCAAAATCGTAAAGAAACCGGGGCGCGGCATAAAGTTAATAGCAGATGATCTCAGTCGAAGCGGACTGATGAAGCTCTTTTCGACTCAGGATACCTTTGAAATCGATCGCGTAAAACGCCGTATAAAGGAGTTAAATCTTCTCCTTTTCTCGAATAGCGAATTGACGATACGCTTTCTTGCGGACTATTTTTATACCAGTCGTTCTGTCATTCTGAAAGACATGGAGTGGATAGACGCTTGGCTAAAGACCTTCAATCTTCAGCTTTTTAAGATACAGCGCATGGGCATAGGCATAGCGGGTGAAGAAACAGCGAAGCGAAACGCCATCGCGACATTCTTCGACATGTACAAGCCGAACAGACAGTTCGAGGCGGACATGCCCAACAGCAATACATCCCCTTCCAGAAGGCTGCAGGAGCAACTGGTAACAAAGCTCAAAACCCTTTACCCAAATATTGACATTGTACCCATTGTAACACTGCTGGAGGATGCTGAAAAGAAATACGATTTCTATCTCACCGAAGAATATTTTACAACCCTAGTAACCCACCTCGTGATCGGTATTTCGCGGATCAAAGGCGGCAATGAAACCGAAGAATGCGTTCTGAAAGAACACGAATACGCCTCAGTGCTTGAAACGGCCAGATTCATCGGCGCAAGGATCGAACAAGCCTACGGTATAAGTTTCCCCTCCGAGGAAATCGCGTATATATGCCTTCATCTGATGAGTTACGCCATACGCAACAGCATCAAAAACGCGTACTGCGGGGACGGCTCCGAGAATTTTGAATCCCTGGCCATGAGCATTATAGAACACGTGCAGCAGCAATACGGCGGCCATTTTACCACGGACAAGCTACTTTATTTCGGTCTGCTGTATCACCTGCAAACAGCCGTGTACAGAATCAAGAACGGCATACACATCAACCATATCGACACGCAATCCATGCCCGAGGCGGACAAGACGCTGATGGACGCCCTGCACGGAGTTGAAAAGCTTTACGAAAGCTTCTGCGGGAACAGTGTGAAGCTTCCTCACGAAGAGCTTGAGAATTTAGCCATACATTTTAAACTGTCACAAGGGCGCGTAAAAAGGCCGCGCCGCGCGGTTTTGCTTTGCGAATCGGGCGCAATCAACGGGGAAATACTGAAAAATCAGATTCTGGAGGCAGTCGACAATATTGAAATCGTCGATATAATGAACGTCCCCTTCCAACTGGATCTGCTGCATGAGAATGAGTATGACTTCATAATCACAACTACGGATTTTCACCATAGATCCAAACCCGTAGCCCATCTCAAATATGAAGAAAGAAGTAAATACGGCAAGTTCTTATCCCATTTTGTCAAGACCCAAGTAACGCGATGACCGGCAGTGATATCCGCTGCGGCCGAACAGCAGATCCGACGCCAGGGCGGCGCTGAGACCCGACGCCAGCGCGGCAGCGAGACCTGACGCCAGCGTGGCAGCGAGACCTGACGCCGGGGCGGCAGCGAGACCCGACGCCGGGGCGGCGGTGAGACCCTGACGCCGGGGCGGCAGCGAGACCCGACGCCGGCGCGGCGGTGAGACCTGACGCCGGCGCGGCGGTCTGCGCTGAGCGGCATTGATATCCGCATAAGGAGGTGATTTATTGAATATTACAGTGAACCTGCCCATGAAGGGGAAAGAAATAATCGAAATTTTGACGAGCTATAATGAAAACGGTATTTCCTTCGAATTCCTCGGCAATACCGGCATGAACTACAAGCTTCGCGTTGAGGGCGCCGCGGGAAACGATGAGGCCGCCGCCCTAGTCAAATCCCTGATCAAAGGTTCGGAATACGGCAAGGTTCTTTATTTTTCAGTCAATGTGGAGGAATGACGCGAATTTATGAAGCCGTGACACTGCTGAAGTCGTGACACTGCTGAAGTCGTGATACGGCCGAAGTCGTGATACGGCCAAAGTCGTGGCACTGCTGAAGTCGTGGCACTGCTGAAGTCGTGGCACTGCTGAAGTCGTGATACTGCTGAAGTCGTGATACTGCTGAAGTCGTGGCACTGCTGAAGTCGTGGCACTGCTGAAGTCGTGATACGGCCGAAGCCGCGGCATAACGAAATTAATAAAACATGAACTAACTAATATGGAGGTGATAACATTGTTACGAAAGATCTTAGGCATAGCTCTCAGCATTATGATGGTGGCTTCTACCCTGCCCATGTCAGCTACGGCGCAGGTTACAGTCACAAAGGATTCATCCGCGTTTACCATGAAGCTGGCGGACTGGAAGATCGCGCCTACTGTCGGCGACGACGCGATAAGCTCTTTAAACGGCATTGTGACGGGCAGTGACGATGCCGTCGTAGCCGACCCCGCCTACAACACCGGCGCGTGGAAAGCCGCTGTCGTGCCCGGCACTGTTCTGGGCAACCTGATCGACGACGGGGTCTACGACGATCTGTTCGAGGCCGATTCCACCGGTGCGAAGAATGTGTTTTTCAACGACAATATGTCAAAAATAGTAACAACGCCTTTCAATAATCCCTGGTGGTACAGCACAGACTTCGTGCTTCCCGCTGCGGAAAACGGGAAAAAGATCAATATAAACCTGAAGGGCATCAGCTACACCGGTGAGGTATATGTAAACGGTGAACAAGTGACGAACAAAAACCTCAATATCCTGAGTGACGACGAGCTGAAAAACGGCCCCACGGCTCTTGATCCCACAGCGTCGATAACTGACGTCACCAACAACGCCGGAAACACAAGCAGCCTTTTCCGCTATAACGGCGCAAGCCTTGACGCATACAGCGACAAATTCGTCGGCACCATGCGCACATACGACGTCGATATAACGGACTACATAGTGGCGGACGGCGTCACCGCCAACAATATCAAGATAAAGGTTACCCGCCCCACCTACAGCACAGATTTAACCTACTACTGGGTTGACTGGAACCCCCAGCCCGCAGATACGATGATGGGACTCACAGGCGAGATAATCATAACGACCTCCGGTCAGGCGCGCCTGGACAACCCCGCGGTCACATCCAAGATCAATGATGATCTGGATAAAGCCCAGCTGAACTTTTACGTGGATGTGAGCAACACAGGCGGGGCGGCTTTAAACGCCTCATTAACCGCCGTGATCAAATCACCGTCGGGTCTTCCTGTCGCCACGATAACCAAAACGAACATATCCATAGCTCCCAATGTCTACAACAAGGAAATCGAACTGAGCTATGAAGACTACCCGCAGCTCGAGATAGACGATCCTGAACTATGGTGGCCTTACCTGTATGGCGATCAGCCGCTTTACACGGCGGAATACGCCCTGCAGATCAGTGGTGTGGTCAGCGATACATTGCACCACCGCTTCGGGATACGCGAGATCGGCGCCGAAGTCAATGTCTCCCCTTACGCGAATCAAAACAGCCAAAGCATATCAAACAGCAATCTTGCGAATATGCTGCAAATATATGTGAATCACAAGCCCATTCTGCTTAAAGGCGGCGGCTACTGCGCTTCCGATATCTTCCTGAGGCATTCCCAGTCCACCAATGAAGCCGTGGTAGATTATGTGAAGTACATGGGCATGAACATGATACGTGACGAAGGTAAATTCTTCGATAACGATCTCCTGGATCTGTTGGACGAAAACGGGATCCTGCTCATGACAGGCTGGTGCTGCTGCGACCGTTGGCAAAGCCCCGGAAGCTGGTCAAAAGCCGAGCGCTTTGTAGCGTTTGAGTCACTGTATTCCCAGATCAGGAACGCCAGAAGCCACGCATCCATGATGATATGGTTCAACGGCAGCGACGATCCCCCCAGCATCAGCAGTACCGGCGTGAACGGCAAGAATATTGAGCAGAAGTATTTCGAAATAGAAGCGAAACTGCGCTGGTTCGACATCGGCGCTATATGTTCCAGCGGCTCCTCCATAGTGGCCACCCTCACCAATGTAACCGGCGGAATGCACATGGACGCCTCTTACGATATTCAAACGCCGACTTGGTATTACTATGACCGTCAAGGCATGTACGGCTTCATCTCCGAAGGCGGCGGCGGGGCGAGCATACCCGTGCTTGAGACCGTTAAACGCGTATTGCCGGAAGACAAACTCTGGCCATACAACGCGGCGGATAACTATAATTACTGGAATTACCACAACACCCGTGGCAGCTTCTCAACCCTGAGCCAGGCGGTTACCTTTATTGACGGCAGCTACGGCGCGTCCGCCGACATCGAGGAATTCGTAGCACGCGCACAGATATACCAATACGATTCGCAGCGGGCGCAGTACGAAGCGCTGAACTATAACCGCTACAAGAACACCTCCGGCTTTATCAACTGGATGCTCAACAACGCTTGGCCGATCTTCTTCTGGAACCAGTTCGACTACTATATGAATCCGAACGGTACGACCTTCGGCGCCAGAAAGGGCAACGAGCCGCTCCACATCATGTACGACATGTACAGCAAGCAGATAAGCATCATAAATAACACCCTTGAAGCCTATGAGGACGTGACCGCCAGTCTGTCTATTTACGACATCAACGGCGATCTCATAAGCGAGCCGCTTGAAAAGACCTTGGATATCGTCCCCGACGGCGCTTCTGCAGCCGTAGATTATGCGAGTTCAGGGAGCAACCACCTCGGTCCGCAGATGGTCGGCTTGAAACTGAACGACGAGGGTGGTTTTGACAAATACAATATCAATTATTATGGGAAGATCGAGGAAGCCTACGGCGTCAACACCATCTGGGACTATGACGATATTCAGGCTTCACTGATAAAGCCCACATCAGACGTGTATTTCATCCGCCTTGAACTCAAGGACGACTCTGGTGAAGTGGTCAGTTACAACGCCTACGCCGAACCCATGCGCAACGACGTAGCAGGCGCCAGTCACACCTGGTCGCGCTCCGCCGCCTATCAAGCGCCTGACATGACGCAGCTGAATCAATTGCCTGGCGTAGAGCTTGAAACCGCGAAGGCTGCTCCAACCATTATCGCGAACGGTAAGGTAACCGAGACCCTTGATATCACAAATCCCAGCGGCAACATCGCCTATGCGGTCGAGCTGAAGGCCTATACCGACGCGGGGAAAAGCGCGCTTGTAGCGCCCGTCCTTTACGAAGACAATCTCTTCACCCTGTTCCCCGGAGAAACCCGCAGGATAACGATAAGCCATAATCAGCGGGATTTAGCCGGTGAAGCCTTCATCACCGTAAACTGCTATAACAACGTAATAAGCGGCGACGGCGAACGCGCGGCGGTGAATATCTACAAAGCCATCCCCGCAGGCGGCTCCAATAATCTGGCGAAGGGGAAGACCGTCACAGGCGGCGGAAGCTCGTCAAACGCGACCGCAGTCCCGGCGGCCGGTGAGACCGCTGCAGCGAACGGAAAGACATTCATAGACTCGAATATGAACTCAGTCGCTACCATGTCGGCCTCAAACGGTCCCTTTGTCGTAAATCTCGGGAGCGTGCAGGATTTTGACCGCATTATGCTCCGCTGGAACGCGGCATCCGGCAACAATATGCTCAGAGGCAGACCCGACTCCATACTCATTGAAATCAGCAACGATAATGTAAATTACATCACGGCGGCAACTTATGCGAATACCTCCGGCTCTGTTATGACCAATATAATACTGCCCGAACAGGTTTCGGCGCGGTATCTGAGGATCACGCCTACCGGGTTTATCGGTCAGTCCCCGGCGGTTGGCGTAGTGGCAAACGCCTCAAGCAGCGGCGCCGGGAACCAGAACGCCTCCAACGCATTCAATCTCTCCGCCATAGAGGTGTATGCCTTCAACGACACCGCCAGCCTTAAAGTAAGCGGAAGCGGCGGAGTTATCGTCAACGGCGTGACCCATGACGCGAATGACACCGCCAATGAAAGCTTAGTCGTAGTCAAGGGCGAAACACTCGATCTCAAATTTGTGAGTGACGGAACCCTGCATCCGCTGATCTACAAGGACGGCGTAGATGTCACACCTAAGCGTGTAAGCGACAGCCTCACTATTGCGGATGTCGACGCCGACGCTGAAGTCCTTGTCGTATTCGACGCGGTTGGAACCTACCTAAACATAAACCCGTCGACGCGTATATCGACGAAACTGAGAACCCCCTACCAGTTGAATACATCGACGGACGGAACCCAATATACATATGCATCGGCTAATCAGGGCATTGCGAGGGTCGATCAGAACGGCCTGATCACTCCGGTTAGAGCCGGTCAGACCATAATTTCCGTACGCTCCCTAGACGGAACAGACCTTATTTCAACCGTTACGGTTATTATAACACCGTAATGAATACCGTGCTCGTGGGTACGAGGCGCCCGGCAGCAGCAACATCACTACTGTAAACGCAATGGCGCCCGGCGGCGGAAATCACTACTGCGACTCAGTAGCATCCGGCGGCGGAAATCACTACTGCGACGCAATGGCGCCCGGCGGCATATAAACGCCCGCCGGGCGCCGTCTACGCCGAACGCCCGCGCAAACGCCGTCCCGCACACATCGGACGCCACCCAGTCGTCCAGTGCCGGCGGCTTCTTGAACCGACCGCTTCTTGAACCGACCGCGCCGGACGCCCCGTCCCACGCGCTATAATACTGAACTCAGTCTAAAACCATAAGCACTGGGCGGTTTCTTCCGCACTGGCTTCATTGTAAACTGAGTTCAGTATAAACCAACTGAGTTCAGTATAAACCGGAGGATATATATGAAAAACGTATCTTTCTCTATTATAATCGTTATGCTCGTACTCGCGCTTTCCTCGCCGCCGAATACCGGCGTGCACGCCGCTGAAATAAACTTCCCCGACACGGAGGGACATTGGGCAAGAACGGCAATTCAAAGCCTCGCCGAACTCGGCTGTGTCTCGGGTATGCCTGACGGAAACTTCCATCCGGACGAAATACTGTCCCTGGAACAGTTCACAGCTATAGTAATAAGAAGCAAATACGGTGTCCTCCCGCCATCAGGCGGCAATTGGGCTTCCGGCTATATAAAGATGGCAGTAGGAAAAGGACTCTTAGATGGTGCGGATATGAGCGACGATGGGCGCATATCAAGAGGTACGGCGGCCAAAATTCTCGATATAGCCTCCGGCGTGCTGTTTGAAGAGGACAGTGTAAACGACACATCCATAGCCGACGAAAATATTACAGACTTTCCAAGCTGCCACACATGCAGAACGCATGTAGCAAATGTATATACAATGGGGATTATGACAGGTAAGCCGGGACGTATATTCGACAGCGAGGGCGCCCTGACAAGAGCGGAGGGCTGCGTCGCCGTCATGCGGCTTATAGATAAGGATCTACGTGTGAACCACGACAAACTCAAATAAAGAATTTTGGGGCTTGCCTACAAACCCAACTGAGGGAGTAGTTCGGCCATTGCCTTTTTCAAGCCGTCATTTTCCAGATCATCCGCTACATACTTCGCGGCGGCTTTTGCCGCGGGTGTTCCGTTGCCCAAAGCTACAGAGAACATCGAATTCTCCAGCATTTCAACATCATTATCGGCGTCGCCGAATACCATTACCTCTTCACACGACAAGCCGAAAAAGCTCATCATCTCCTCTATTCCCATCCATTTCCCGCCGCCACTGCGTAAAATATCGATCCCGGCCGTATGCCACCTGCTCCAACAGCAACCGGGCATCTTCGCCACAAGCTCGTCGGCAAGCCTGTCGTCCCTGACAAACAGTTCAAACTGGAGAACGTCCATTTCCAATGCGCTTCCTAAATCTACTACAGGAAAAGGCGGTATGCCAAGACCATCGAAGATCTCGCGAATTACGGGATCCGTCCTGTTTGTAAAACAGTCTGTCTCGCCCAGCCAATGGCACACATACGGATTTGAGTTCAGGAATCCGATCATTACCGCGACATCCTCCCGCGAAATAGGATTAGAGAAAATCGTGCCGCCATCGACGACACAATGCTGTCCGTTCAAACAGACGTAACCATCGAATGAAAGATCTGCAATAGGCCGTAAAGAAAGAAAATGCCGCCCTGTAGCAATAAATACCGACATTCCGTGTGCACGCGCCCGCGATATGGCGTATAATGCGCTATCCGGAATGCGACGCGTATTTCCGCTCAGAAGCGTACCATCCAAATCAAAGAAAAGACCCCTCACCCTCGACGTGTCAGTCATACAACGACAAAGCCTCCTCATCCCCTACCAGCGTTACATTATTGTGCAGTTGAAGAACCGAAGCAGGAACGTGCGGCGTCACCGCGCCGAAAAAAGCCTGCTTAACGATTTCCGCCTTACCCTTACCCGAAACTATGACCAGTATACGCCTAGCCTGCATGATAGAACGTATCCCCATGCTATACGCCTCTCGCGGCACATCCCCATCCGGGAAGAAACGTTTATTTGCGTTGATCGTCGCCTCGGTAAGCGGTACCCGATGTGTATTCTTCTCAAAGGCCGCACCCGGTTCATTAAAACCTATATGCCCATTATGCCCTATGCCGAGCAACTGCATGTCTATGCCGCCGCAGCTGTAGATAAGTGCCTCGTATCGCGCAGATTCTTTAAACTCATCTGCTTCAAGACCGTTAGGAACATGTGTGTTTTCAGGCTTTATATTGATATGACGGAAGAAATTATCATCCATGAATCGACGGTAGCTCTGCGGGTGATCCGGCGCAAGGCCGATATACTCATCCAGATTTACAGTCGTCACCTCGCTGAAATCTATATCCCCCTTTTCATACCATTCAATAAGCTGGCGGTACATGCCCAGTGGGGTAGAACCCGTGGCAAGCCCCAACACACTGTTAGGCTTCAATATAACCTGCGCGCTAAGCGCGTTTGCCGCTTTACGGCTCATATCATCATAATCACACGCTCTGATAAGCCTCATCTTACACACCTCTCCGGCACAAGCCTCGTTTTCTTAAAAACCGCCGGAGGATTATATCTCTCCGGCGGTTGTGTTTGCTCTTACAAGCAAGTTTTATATCTTATACTGACTCAATATCAGTGATAAAAGCGTCTTCTTCTATCTCGCTATAGATATAACAACGGATGAAATCAATCCACTGCCATCAGTAGCCATCAAGAATATCCTCACCATACCCGTTCTCAGAGCAGTAACATTGCCGGTGGCAGATACTGAAGCCATGCTGTCGTCTGATGAAACAAACCTGTATGAAGAAACGTCCGCTGTGAAGTTCAGCTTCTTTGTCTCTTTATACTTCATGAACAAGCGTATACCTTCGTTGAACTTCAGTGTTTCGTCTTCCGGTTCTCCCGGCGGCGTAGCCACATTAGACGACTCCGACTCCGGCCCTTCTCCCACTGCGTTGGTAGCGGATACCGTAAATGTGTAGCCCACTCCTTCAGTCAAAGCCGTATAGACCGATGAAAGCGTCTCTGTCGTCACCTCGCTGATCAATTCGTCATCCACCCTGCACCTTACGGTATAGAAGAGTATCGGACTGCCGCCATCGCTTGCGGGAGGATCGAATACCACTACCGCTCCATTGACAAATGCTGAAGCTATAACATTTCTAGGCGCTCCCGGAAGTGTAGGCGTATCGTCTTCGCGCACGATCAAACTGCCTGGAACGTAGGTGATATTGTAATTCCCTGAAGTAAAGCCACCGGCCTCTACCACATACTCGCCGGGCGTCTCAGGGTCAAAGCCCACTACGTGTATTTGTTCATCTCCTGTGGGCGTAAGGTCAGCCCTTCCCTCTCCGTTCACAAATCCGTCATAGGTCAACTTCCAATCCTCGTCGGAGGGAAGGCCTGCGCCCAAGTCCACCTCGCCGCTCGGTGCGCTTATCGTAAGCTGCACCTTGGTGATCTTCACATATGCTTTTTCGATATAGGGCGCATAACCGTCCACATTGATCTTCACCCATACCGGATACTCGTTATCATCCGCTTCATTATTTACATTTTTGTAAGCGGGATTATTTGCTGAATAGTTGACGCCGTCCGTGCTGTAACTCACCTTATCATCCGCGTCATAATCCGGGTCTATGAATACCACGGCAACCGCATGCACATCACCATCATACGCAGCGTTATAAGACGTAATACTAAAGATCTCATTCGGATTCGGAAGCGCCGGCAACAGAGCATACTGCGCAACGAAGGTAATATCCCCGCTGACTACGATGTCCTCACTGAATGCAGGCTCCCAACCGGTGAATTCATAGTTCTCATTCTGCACTCTTACAATCGGCTCGCTAACCCCGCCTTGAGCCATGGTTCGGCCTACTGTAACCGTATATAATGTTTCCTCTAAGGTATCGCCGTAATCGCCCAAGTCAAACTTCACTACAGCTTCATTCGGCGCTTTCACGATCAGGTTGCCGGAGCTGTAAGTTATAGCATAATTCCCGGAAGTAAAGCCGCTGACATTAACCTGATATGAACCCGCTGTATTCGCGTCGAAGTCCACAACATCTATTACCGCAGTTCCTGAAACCGCGTCTTCCGCTTCTTCTCCGCCAACAAGTCCTGCATACAAGAAGCGCCACTCGCTCGGAATTGTTCCGCCTAATTCGATCTCCTCATCTTGGACTTCGATCGTAAGCGGCGCTTTGGTGATTTTTACAAAAGCAGGTATACGATGCACCACGCCGTTTATCGTAACCGCCACCAGCACATCATACTGCTCGCCGCCGTTCTTAACATTCTTAAATCCGGGATTCTCCAGCGTCCAATTCTCTCCGGCGTCCGTGCTGTAACGCACTGTATATTCTCCATCGGGTACTCCGATAACCTCCACAGAGACCGAGTGCTCCGTACCCGTGTACCTTCCCTCGTAGTCGCTAACAATAATCTCCGCGCCGGGATACGGCGAATCATTCACGATCAACAGACCGTCTATGTATGTGATACGATAGTTCCCGGAAGTAAAACCGCCTGCCTCTACCACATAAGAACCGGCTGTATCCGAGTCAAAGTCCACCACGCTTATTTTTTCATCTCCAGTGCGCGTAAGATCCGCTTCCCCTTCGCCATTCACAAATCCGTCATATGTCAGCTGCCAATCCTCACCGACGGGAATGCCTTCACCCAACTCGACTTCTCCGCTTGGAGCGGTTATCGTAAGCGGCGCCGGATTAATTCTTACATAGTAAGCCTTAGTAACTACTGTATTTCTGTCCGTCGTAACCTTTACCAGCACACGGTACTTATTATCGGGGTCAACAATATTCACGTCTTTATATACGGGATTTTCGTTTGTCCAAGTGGCGCCGCCGTCCACGCTGTATTCCACCTGATACTCTATGTCCACCGCCTGCACATTCACATGAACCGAATGTCCTGTGCCTGTATAAGTTCCTTCATAAGATTTAATATCAGTATAATCTATGGTTGGCATCTTTGTGTACTGCGCGATATAGTCATAGCCGCCGCTTGCGTTCACCATAGTACTCCCGCGGAACGCAGGCGCCCAACCTGTGAAACTGTAACCGGCGTCCGCTTTCACTTGCGGCGGTGTTACTCCGTTTTGAGCCATAGTCTGACCCACACTGGCCGTGTACTCCGCCATGCCGCTTATGATAGCGCCGTGTTCTCCGGCGTTAAACCTTACCGTTGTCGTCGTCGCATCTTCAGGCAACACACTCAGACTGCCTTCTATATATTCGATATCGTAATTATCTGAGCTGTATCCGCTGGCTATCACCTGATAGGTTCCGACTATGTTCGTGTCGAAGCTCGGTACTGCTATCTGTGCAATGCCCGAAAGCACATCAGCGTTTTCACCGTTCACAAATCCCGCATAGGACAAACTCCAGTCAGCCGGAATCAGCTGTCCCTGCTTGATGCTTGCGCTTGGGGCGCTTATAGTAAGCGGCGCTTTGGTAATCCTTACATACGACTCCTTAGTGATCGGAGCATATCCATATGCTGTAAGCTTTACCCACACCTTGTTTATATTGTCATTGGCGTTATTCGCCACATTTTTAAAAGCAGGATTCACACTCTGCCAATCCAATATCTCTGTACTGTAGCTCAGCTCATAGTCTACCCCGGAAGTGTCTGCCGCTACAATGACCGAATGTCCCGTCCCTGTATATGAACCGTCATAAGGTGTAAGGCTGAAAACAAGATCCTCATCCGGCCATGATCTCAATGGTTCAAACTGCGCGGTGTATATATACGTCTCGTTCTCTTCCACCGCGGCGCCGCCAATGAACGCGGGATCCCAACCGGTGAAATAATAACCTTCATCTGCTATCGCTTCCGGCGCCGTAACCCCGCCTTCCGCCATAGTCTGACCTACGGGAACCATGTATTCCGCCTTACCGCTGATCGTCCCGTTCGCGCCTGATTCAAACTTCACAGTTGCCGTCGCCGTATCCAGCCCTATTACCTCCAAGGTTCCGGGCGTGTATGTGATATCGTAATTGTTAGAGGCAAATCCGGCCGGTATGACACTGTAAACATGCACTGTATTCGCGTCAAAGTTCTCGACTGTTATCTCCTCATCGCCCGTGAGTATGAGATCATCTTTTCCTTCACCGTTCACGAATCCCTCATAGGACAAGCTCCAATCATCCGGAATGTCTTCTCCCACATAGATCACGGCGCTTGGGGCGCTTATTTCAAGCGGCGCTTTGGTGATTTTTACATAAGCTTCCGCAATTTGCACAAAGCCGTTCATTGTAAGCTCTATCAATACATTATGTCGATTGTCCTCACTATCTTTAACATCTTTGAACGCGGGATTCTCAAACGACCAGCTATCTCCGTTGTCTTTGCTGTAACGTATCGTATATTCCCCGTCGATGACTCCGATAACCCTCACAGAGATCGAGTGTTCCGTCCCTGTATAAGTTCCTTCATAATCAATAAACTCGAACTCCGCTCCGGGATATACCGGCGGCAACTCCTCATAAAGAGCCTCATAAGTGAGATCATCGTCCACTATGTCGGTATAATTGAATGAAGGTTCCCAACCTATGAACTTCCATCCCTCGTCAGCCGTCACTTCAGGCGGTTCGACCCCGCCTTCGGCCAAGGTCTTCCCGATTACAACCGCATAACTTATCTTATCCAAAGAACTGCCGTGTTCACCCAAATCAAACACTACTGCCGCTTCCGCAGGCTCCTTTACGATCAACTCGCCATCCAAATACGTGATCTCATAATTGCCGGAGCTGAGACCGCTTACCTTTACCTCATAGGTGCCGAGCGTATTCGCGTCAAAGTATGGTACCTCTATCAGTGCAGTCCCCGAAAGCACATCTGCATCTTCACCATTCACAAATCCATTGTAACTCGGCTGCCAAGCTTCGCCTTCAGGAATGCCCTCACCCAGATCAACCACACCGCTCGGAGCGCTTACTGTAAGCGGCGCCTTTGAAATTCTCACAAATGACTGAGTGCTGACTGTCGCATATGTGCCCCCGCTGACTCTTACCCACACAACATACATCCCAATGGGGTTAGCATTGTTTACATTTGTAAAGGTGGGCATTTCCGTTGACCAATCTACCCCGTTTGTGCTATATTCCAGCAGCAACTCTTCATCAGAGTCTGTGTCGACTTCCACCACAACTGAATGCGGCGTACCCGAATAAACACCGTCGTAGTAGCTGACGTTGAGGAATATATATGGGGGTTCCGGCGGATTTACAACCAGTGGCTCGCACCACGCTACGTAAGTTGCGCCACCCCTGACCGCTACAATATCCTCGCTGAATTCAGGATACCAACCGACGAACTTCCACCCTGTATCGGGTATAACCACCGGCGGTAAAACCCCGCCCTCGCTCATGGTCTGCCCTATGGTAAGGGTATACTCCGTTATGGCGCCCTCTTGGAAGGCGGCGCGTGCGCCCGGCACGAATCTTACCGTCGCTCCGTCATCTTCCAGCACGATCAGCGTACCCGTCACATAACTAATATCGTAATTATCTGATGTATAACCGCTTACTGTTACAGTATATGTTGCGGCTATGTCTTTATCAAAGCCTGCTACAACTATTTGCCCGCTTCCGAAGAGCGCAGCTTCAGTCTCTCCGTTCACAAGTCCATCATAAGACGCGACCCAAGTTGCGTCCGTCGGGATCCCGTCGCCCGGCTTAACCGTAGCGCTGGGCGCTGTTATATTAAGCGAAGCCTGGCTTATCCTCACATATGAGTCTATGATAAGCGGTGCATATCCGTCCACCCTGATCTTCACCTTCACCGGATTAGTGTAGTTAACAAGGGTCTTATCTACATTTGTATACGCCGGGAGGTTGTCCACCATCCACGTCGCTCCACCATCCACGCTGAAGCTCACCGTGCATTCGGGAAAAGGCGCCGCCGGATTGTAAGTCTCACCTTCTATCACCACTATAAGCGAATGCGGCGTCCCTGAATATGCTCCGTCATAAGGCGTCACAACGGCTACACCAGGCTCTAACTCCGGCAGTGCCTCATACTGCGCCGTGTAGGTAACATCTCCTGTCACCACGGTATCATCGCTATATGCGGGACTCCAATCCACAAACTTGTGATACTCGTCCGCTATCACTGCCGGCGGCGTAACCCCGCCTTCGTTCATAGTCTGACCAACGCGAACCGCGTACTCTGTTCTGTCGCCGACCTTAAACACGCCCGACGTGCCCGGTGCGAATTTTACTGCTACTTCCTCCGCTTCCAGTACGGTCAGCTCGCCCTCCACATAACTAATGTCGTAATTATCTGATGTATAACCGCTTACTGTTACAGTATATGTTGCGGCTATGTCTTTATCAAAGCCTGCTACATCTATTTGCCCGCTTCCGGAGAGCGCAGCTTCAGTTTCTCCGTTCACGAATCCTTCATAAGACGCGACCCAAGTTGCATCAGTCGGGATCCCGTCGCCCAGCTTAACCGCAGCGCTGGGCGCTGTTATCTTAAGCGAAGCCTGGCTTATCCTCACATATGAGTCTATGATAATCGGCGCATATCCGTCCGCCTTGATCTTTACCTTCACCGGATTCTTGTAGTTATCAAGGGTCTTGTTTACATTTGTATATGCCGGATTATTCGCCGCCCACGTCACTCCATCGTCCACGCTGAAGCTCACTGTGTATCCGGGAACAGGCGTCGCCGGATTGTAGACCCCGCCGTTTATCTTCACTATAGCCGATTGAGGCGTCCCTGAATATGCTCCGTCATAAGACGTCACGCCGACTAAACTAGGATCTAAATTCGGCAATGCCTCATACTGCGCCACAAAAGTGATATCCTCGTTCACTGCAGTATTCGGATCAAAGACAGGATTCCACCCGATGAACTTACTATACTCATCTGCCGTCACCGCCGGCGGTTCTACCCCGTCTTCACCCAAAGTATGGCCTTTATAGACGAGATACGATATGGGATCATCGGTTTTGCCGCGATCGTTTAAATTAAAGCGTACTGAATATTGCACGCCTTCTTCCCACACAGCATACAGAGCTATCCCATTTTCAGTCCCATAGTTATAGGTATCATATTTCGCCAGCAATGCGCCCTCATCGTTCAAACGCCATCCTGTCAACACGAAATTCGGACGCGTCAGCGGTTCGAATATCATCTCATCCGGCAGCAGGAAGGGTTGATTCTTGGCAACAGGCTGGATAACTGTAATGTCCTCGCCAAAATTAGAATGGAATGTCACCATACCGGCACCCACTATTTGTTCGAATCTGGGGTATAAATCCACATCTTCTATCATACGAATGAGGTTGTTCCGATAATAGATAATACCATCTTTGTCTTTCTGCCATCCAAGAAAGATCTCATCAACTGTTCGTGCTAATGGAGCACCAACTCCATCGCCTATATTTCCGAGGACACGCGCCTGCGTGTCGTTGATGTACCCGCTGGGATCTATAGGCAAGGTTCCGCTAATCTCGGGGTCGTCGTTCTTATAGACGACTCTATATGCAACATCAAGCCAGTCCGCGTAGAGATCTACATTTTGATAGAGTGGCATATCAAAGGCAAACCATGCTGTCGCTCCGGGACCTATATATATCTTCCACCCATTGAATCTACCATCTTCATAAACAATGTTATCCTGATAAATCAAGGCGCTTTCATCTATGTATCCACCTAAACCCACATACAGTGTCTGTACCGGCTCGGTTGCGTTCAGCCTGTCGTAAAGCCTAACCTCGAATTCTTTGGAAGCCCATTTAGCATACAGAACAACATCATGATCCCCCATAATATCGCCTGCGCTATAAGGGGTATAATACTCGGCATCATAGAACCACCCCTCAAATTCATACTCCACGCCATCCTCAATCCTTTCGGGATTGCTCCGCGGAATATACTTATCCAAAGAATCGCCATAGGCAACCGCGTTATAGTCAACATCATCATTGTAAGCGGGTGCGCTGCCTCCCATTGTATTTATACCTACTGCGTGATACGCTCTATTATAGAATAAATAATAGTGTACCCCCTTGGTCTGCGTTGGACTGACATCCCCAGGCAGAAAATCTCCTGTATTTGGATTGTTCCTGTGAATCGCAACCGTATTGACCGGGGTCATACCCACTATAACTTTATACTCAATCTGCTTATTGGGCGTAGGTGCATTGACAATAGAAAATGCATCTAAATCTTCTACATAAGTCTTGCCGATATTCTCATCAGAAAGTATTATTGATGGCAAAGCCATCCCCTGATCGCCGTCCACCTCTTCAAAATAATAGTGAACATGCTTGTCATATACTGTCTGCAGCCAACGCGTCATAACAATAGACTCAGTGGCGCCTGTCGACGGAATCAGCTCGCTTTCAAATGTCATACGCGGCGTACCCATTGTGTCATCGCCCGTAGAAAACACAGTGTAGAAGCCTATAGGCGTATAAGCCGGACGTCCTGATTTTACTATATTAGCTACGCGCGGCCATTCTGCGCTTATATCGTCTTCATACTTCGCTGTAAATGAATAGTGATTGCCGTTATTTATCAGTGCAAGAGCCTCTTCACTTGCGGGATCTATTGAACCTTGCGCTTGACTGCTTGAAAAGTTAAAATAATCCGTCCAGCCATACTCTTCGCCGTTCACCGTCATTTTATACGCAGACGCACTTTTTTCGAATTCCGAATTAAGTGTATAATCGTTGCCGATATAGAAATATAAGGTGTATTCTATCTTTTTGAAATATATATTGATAATAGTTGAGCCATTGCCCAAGAGCGTTCCATTGGTGGCAATGTAATCTCCGGATGTATATGTTGAGTATAATGGATATTCGATTTCCATGGAAGCTATTAACGCGTCGATGTCGATATCCTGCACAGATGTGCCCGCATAATCGTAAGCACTGAAACTGCTCTGATATTCGAAATTAGGCTGCGTTGTTAACGGCGCTCCTGTATCGCTGTCGCGAACGATGGGGTCGCCCTCAACATTGGGTTTTTCCTTCCAGAATACAAGCTGATACTGAATGATCGTCGGCGTCCATACCGCGCTTAACGTCAGATTGTCGGTTATCGGCATAGTTTCAAAATCGAACGCCGTTCCGTTTGAATCCGCCCAATGATCAAATGTATAACCAATCCTTCTGGGATCCGCCGGCTTAACGGCAAAGGCTCCGCTGTCCACCACCTGGAATTGAACCTGCTCGCCTTCCGAATGGAAGAAGATATAATGCCGGTTCGTAGTTGTCGCGCACCTGACAAGCAGATCGCTGTAAACTATTTCACTGCCCGGTATAAACTCGCGTATGACTTCCTCGTCGTCTCCGATTAAGTCCCAATGATCAAAATACGCTCCAACCGGCGCCGAAAACATACCCATTTCCGCGACAGTGAGTTCTGGGGCAACTTCACCGGGTTTAACTTCCGCAGTATAGAATATATCACCATAGCCGTTTAAATAGCTCACGACAAAGCTTGTCCTGTATTTTGCGTACAGCGTCAAGTCAGCTGTTATGGGCGTTTTAATAAAATCAAATGGTTCGCCTCCGGCGTTTAAGTCATCATACCACCCGACAAACGCCACATAGTTTTCAGGGTTTGGATTCGGCAGATCCGCAAGCCCCGGATGCAAGGCAAACGCACCGCTTTCCACCGTTTGCGCCGCTATAGGGCTTACATTATCAGGGGTCACGAAATCAACCTGATATACATCCGGTTCCGCATAAACCGATTCGCTGGCTACTAATGCCATTCCCGCAATCAGCACTAATGCTAATAAATAGCAGACAAGTTTTCTCATATTCCTGTCTATACAAAATAATGCAGCAAAGTTCTTATTTTCCATAATTCTCACCTCATGAGCGCACACGCGCTTTAACTAAAGCCAAACATGTAAGCCACAATTACCGATTTTTTATTTATTGACATTTGCCATACTATATAAATGCTAATCTATGTTAATCCAGTACAGATATTTTAGAAATCCTTTTAGCTGATTCAGCTATAAGCCTATTCAAAAGTCCAACGCCGAGAACGCGTTTCAAATTAAAGTCCAGAATGCCTACCCTGATAAAACAAAACAATATTTTTTTGCGCGGGTATTCCATAAACATTATATCCTCTGAGATGTAAATGTCAAGATATTATGAAAGATATTTGAAAAATAAAACGATCTTTCACAAATTTCACAAATATGGGGTTCAAATCGGTATAGAAAAGAGCGGATACGAAGATTATCGCGTCCGCTCTTTTCTATAATCTGCAACTATTTCCAGAGGTGTTCCGGATATAAGCCCTTATCTTTGTATGACTGCAATGCGTCAACTACATACTGTTTATCTTCCTTATATGTTACACCATGCCATTTGTCGTTTGTCTTCAGCAGCCGCACCCGCGCCTTTCCCTTCTGAATCAACTCATCGACTGTACTGGGTAACAGATACTCTGCGCTAAGCTCATCCGTCTCCGTCAATTTGTCTAAAAACGCGGGGAACATTTCCGTCATCTCTGTCATCATACTCTTGGAAAATCCCCAGAAATTCATTGAGACAAATGAATCCTCACGCAAAGGGGCGCATTCCTTCCCCTCTTGAAATACGACTTGCCCATCTTTTCTGAATACCCGTTTGCGTTCGACTATACTTGCCAGATAGCCCTCATCGTCCACCTCACAAACGCCCCTAGCCACGGAACCGTGCTCTGTTAAGGTATTAGCCAATGGATAACCGATCATCGCGAATTCGTATCTCTCATTACTTTCTTTCATATTATCTAAATAATCGTACATGAGCTGAAATCCGCCCGCACCGTAATAATCATCCGCGTTTATTACTGCGAAATTTCCGTCTATAACATCTTTACATGTCATTACCGCGTGACAGGTTCCCCAAGGCTTGACCCTTCCCTCTGGGAGGGCGTATCCCTCCGGTAAATCATTGATATCCTGAAACACGTAGATCGTCTCAAGATGCCTGCCCGCTCTGCCGTCGATCAGCTCACGGAAATCGACTTCCATTTCCTTCTTTATGATGAATATAACTCTTTTAAATCCCGCCATCATCGCATCATATAATGAAAAATCAATAATAATTTCGCCCTTGCGGTTTATCGGCGTCATCTGTTTTAATCCGCCGTATCGACTGCCCAACCCAGCTGCCATTATGACAAGACTTGGTTCACTCATAAATCACACAATCCTTTCTTATACTGAATTCAGTATTAATATTAAATTACAATAAATTATATGCGCCTTCTCGCGATATTATGCGCTTGAAACCGCTGAGCCGTTTATATTCTATCAGAAAACTGTACTAAGGACAATAAGTTTTTATTTCAAGTCCGGTATATTGTAATGCCTAGGCTTATATGGTATAATCGCCGTAGCGCGGTAGGTAATTATAGGCAAGCTCCGGAAACCCTCGTCACGCCCCCGGACGGTCTTTTTTCCACTACGTTGTGCTTCAAATTGAGTTCGACATGATTAATTATCGCATTTTATATGTTTATGTTAATGGTATCTGGATGTTAACTATTATTAAACTTATTTTCATTAATATACCGATCATTATCTGGTTGTTCGTAAATCTTAGAATACTCAGGAAATCCCGCAGAGATATTCGAAAATACGCCGCAGCCGGCAATGATGAAATGGAGCGTTTAGCTATACTGGAATCCACCTCGCTCTGGGGCGGATCTATTTGCAATAAATTGTCTGTGAACCTTGTTGTTGAGGGCGAAAAAACGCTTCCCGCAGGCCCGGTCGTCTTTGTTTCTAATCACGAAAGTTACATGGATATACCTGTTTTTTGCGCTGTGGTCACAGATAAACAGTTTGGCTTTATAGCCAAATACAGCCTCTCCAAGCTCCCTGTCTTCGGAAAATGGATAGCGGATATCCGAAGCGTATTTATAGAAAGAGACGACGCACGCGCCTCTCTGCGCGCCATAGATGCCGGTATTAAGCTGTTAGAGCGCGGATACTCCCTGGTGATTTTCCCTGAAGGAACTAGGAATAAGGGAAAAGGAATGGCAGAATTCAAAAAGGGCAGCCTCCGGCTGGCAACAAAACCGGGTCTGCCGATCATCCCTGTAAGCATGGCGGGCGGCTGGCATATCGTCGAAGAACATGGCAGAATTCAAAAGAACCAACTTGTAAGGGTTTTTATACATCCGCCGATAGAAACCTCCCATATGACAAAACCTGAGCTTAATGAACTGAACGAAAAGGTAGAGAATATTATACGTGATAAACTCAACGAATGGAACAACTAATACTGAACGCACTATAAAAGGGGCTTCTAACTAACTTAGAAGCCCCTTAATTTAACCCTTAAAATTCGATCATTCTCATTCTGATAAATCGAACATCACGCCATCGTCCGTATCCTTGTCGCTGCCTCTGCGGTAAAGGAGGAAGGTAAACACCAACACGGCAAATTCTATCATTATCATCAACGGCGTCCAGCGATCCGTCATAACCATCACATTGCTGATATTCTCAGTCAGCATGAACACCACCAAACCCGCCAGGCCTGACAATATCCCGAGAACCCTCCAGAGAATCTTCAAGAACTTGCTTTCTTGTACCGATCTGTACTCCTCGTACTCATCCTGCCTACGTCTGACCGATGTTACCAGCAACATAATAGCGATCAAACATCCGAGCATGGCAAGCATCAGATTCAGCAGAGACCATACCGGTATCGCCATCGCCAATGGCGTAGCTATATCAGGCAAGCTAATCGTAGGAGGCGTAATCCAAATAGGCTCTATAATTTCAATCGGCGGCTCCTCGTTTACGACAGCCGCAGTTCGCGTCCTCGCCGGAGGCGTCGGAACTGCCGCAGCTACGGGTGCATCCTCCAAGGGCGCAGGTTCATCCTGTATCTCCTGAAGCGGAACCTCTTCCGGCGGTTTCTCAATGGGCGCCGGCGTCACCACCGGCGTCTTCGGAGGAGCTGGATCATCTCCTTCTCCGTTGCCCGGCGTGTCGGTTATGTCGGGTTTTATATACTGCCATAAGGCGTAAACCGTAATATCTTCACTTACAGGCGTTTCATCATCGAAGGTATAACCGCTTCCATCCCTGCGCGAGTTCCACTCTACAAACCGATAATTGGTTCTTTCGGCTCGCGGCAATGAATCCACCATATAGTCAGGATAACGCGCGTATTCGACAGTCGAACCCACTACATGTCCTTCATTCCCATTGAATATAACCGTATACTCCGGATATATTTCAACAGTCGGTCCTTTAACCTCTTCCGAAGGCTCTTCAGGCGTATCTTCGGGCTTGGTGGGCGCCCCTACATCCTCGTTTATCAACAAACGCGCTATATTCTCTATACTGCCATAAGCAGCGCCACTCACAAGCCTTGTTTTAATGGTCATAGTCACAAGTGCGTTCGCCATAGAGCTTATTTCTGACTGACTGAAGACGTAACTTATTACGCCCCCGCCCGAATCCGGGTATTTCACACTAAGACCGTTTTCATTTGCCTTAACGCCATTCACTTCTACAATCACGCTATCCGTAAGAGAATCCGTAAGCTCCAGCATTGAAGGAAGCAGATCCTGTATCTCAATGCTGCGGTACCCGCCAATATCAGCCGGCAATACAAACGATATCTGATAGCTCAGATCCTGATCCATGTCCGGTACAACAAATGAATCCGCATATCCCTTGCCGTCCCACACCTTCTTGCTGAAATCTTTAGCGCTGTCGATGCGTATGACGTCAGGTCCGTCGACCTCTCTGGAAGGGGATACCGGCGCATCGCCCGGCCTCGTCGGATCGCCCGGATCCTCATTTATCAGCACTCTTCCTTTATTTATGACACTCCCGTTAACAACGTCCGGTAAAAGCTTCGTCATGATCGTCATCGTCACAACTTTACCGCCCAGCGCCGCTATTGCGGCCGTATCAAAGGCATAACTTATCACGCCTCCGCCTATGTCCGCATACTTCATATCCAAGCGGCCGCCGCTTACAGCGATTCCGTTAACCGCTATAACCACGCTGTCTTCAATAAGCCCGTATAAACCCAGAGAATCCGGTAAAACGTCCTGTATTTCCAGACTTTCGTATCCTGCCATATCCGACGGCAATACAAACGATATTTGATATCTCAGGATCTCATCAGGATCTGTCACATAGCTCGAATCTACATATTCGTTATCATCGTAACTGTATATTTTCTTCGTCAAGCTGACTAATGCACCCGGAATAATCGGCGGCGGATTCGTTATATTAAGCTCTCCGCCCGACACATTCTGCGGATTCTTCCCGTTGACCAGCACGCGCGCGGTATTGTACGCGGTTCCGCTGGAAACACCTTGCTTCAACCTTGTGCTAACATTCATTACCACGGTCTTGCCGGCAAGGCTAACAAAATCATTACCTTCTCCGAGCCTATAGCCCACCACGCCGTTTGCGTAACTCACCTTTGACGCTTCCGTTATATCTACGCCATCTATATATATCCTGACGTTCTCGGCGGTCTCAACAGTATTCGCCAATTCCAATACTCCCGGCAATATATCCAGTATCTCTATGCTCGAATAACTGGTCGTATCGGTCGGAAGCTTAAAGTCTATCCTGTACTCTATAATGCCGTCATAATTTGTCGTTATATCCAATCCGGCGCCATATGTACCTGAATTCGGGTTATAAACGGTCTTCCTAAACTCCGTTACAGGTTTCGTAACGACCACGCCGCCTTCGGTTATCGTAACAGGGTTTTCGCCGTTCACGGATACCCTCGCGGTGTTAACGATCACTCCGGTATAATCCGGATTCGTAACTATCGCTTTTATCCTCATAGCGACTG
>JAISED010000067.1 GCA_031264295.1 Eubacteriales Family XIII. Incertae Sedis bacterium
TCTCATATTCTGGAAAACGAGTCCAGCCTTTTGAGAATATTTTCGAAAAAAAAGAAGCCTTTCGGCTTCTTCGTTAATTGCGCTGCTTATTAAGGGGTACCTACCTCTGAATAGACACCGAATTTTCTGATTTTTCTGTGATCTATGCGTTTTTCAGTTGACAATGTGTACGGTGTGGTGTATTATGGTTAAAATTATAGTACCCCCCTTTTTAAGGAGTAATGTAAATGTCTTATATTGGATTGCCGCCCAAACAGGGGCTTTATGATCCTGCTTTTGAGCATGACGCTTGCGGAATAGGATTACTTGTAAATGTAAACGGTGAACGTTCTCATAAGCTCGTTGACGATGCCATCGAAGTGCTGAAAAATATGAAACACCGCGGCGGTGTTGGCAGCGAGCCTGAAACCGGCGACGGCGCCGGTATTCTCCTTCAGATACCGCACGAATTCATGCTTAGGGTAAGCGCAAACGAGAATATCGCATTGCCGGGGGCGGGCGAGTATGGCGTCGCCATGATGTTCCTGTCGCCTGACGCCGCAAGATGCGAAAAAACCGTCTCGATATTTTGCGATATTGTCCATGATGAAGGGATGGAGGTGCTCGGCGCCCGCGTTGTTCCCGTCAATGCCGCGAGCACAGGCAGGACGGCCGCTGAGGTGCGCCCCGGTATCAGACAGATATTCATCAAAAAACCCGACAATGCCACAGAGGCCGATTTTGAGCGCGCCCTCTACATCGTATCCCGGCTGGCACGTGCCAAAATACGTCAAAATCCCAACGAACCCGACCTTTATTTCTATCTGACCAGCATATCATGCAGAACGATAGTATATAAAGGCATGCTGCTTCCCAGCCAGCTTTCGTCCTTCTATCTCGACCTCAAGGACTCACAGCTTGATTCCGCCATAGCGGTGGTTCACTCACGCTTCTCCACCAATACCTTCCCCAGCTGGGAACGGGCGCATCCCATACATTACCTCGCCCACAACGGCGAAATAAACACGATCCGCGGCAATGTGAACTGGGCGAAGGCGCGCGAGGCCATGCTCAGATCCGAAAGGTTCGGCGATGATCTCCACAAGATCTTGCCTGTCGTCAATGAAGACGGCAGCGATTCCGCTATGTTGGACGATTTCTTAAAGCTTCTCGTACATTCGGGACTCAGCCTGCCTGAAGCGATGATGATGACCATTCCCGAGCCGTGGCGCGGTAGGAGCGACATGACGCCTGAGAAGCGCGCTTATTACGAATATATGAGCTGCCTGCTTGAACCCTGGGACGGTCCGGCTGCCATCGTTTTCACTGACGGCAAGGTGGCGGGCGCCACATTGGATCGCAACGGTCTGAGACCCGCCCGTTACTACCTGACGAAAGACGGCTATCTCATACTTGCCAGCGAAGCGGGCGTATTACCCATTCCTTCTGAAGACATAGTGAAGAAAGACCGCCTCCATCCCGGCCGTATGCTTCTTATCGACACCGAGGCAAAACGCGTCATAGAAGACGAAGAACTCAAGGAAACGGTCGCGGCCGCCAAGCCCTACAGAAAATGGCTTGATGAAAATCTCCTTGAGCTTAACGAACTGCCGCCCGGGGATCCGCAGGGCGAAACATGGCGGGACTTGATAAATAAAAAGAAATTGCGGAGCGTTGAGCATCCGCATGAACAGGCATTGCTTAAAGACCTGATCGGTCTTGAACTGATCATGGCGAACAAAGAAAATACCTACGATTACCTGCCTTTATTGCAGGAGCAGAAGGTATTCGGTTACACATGGGAAGATTTAACGCTGACACTGACGACGCTGGCTGACAACGCTGAGGATCCGATATCCTCCATGGGCATAGACACGCCCTTGGCGGTGTTGTCCAACCGTCCCCAACTTCTTTATAACTATTTCAAGCAGTTGTTCGCTCAGGTCACGAATCCCCCCCTGGACGCCATACGCGAGCATATTGTCACTTCTTCGGACGTGCAGTTCGGCAGCGAGGGCAACTTGCTTGAGCCGACCGCGGAAAACTGCCGCATGATCCGGCATTCTACCCCTGTGCTGTCTGTAGAAGAGCTTTCAAAGCTGCGCGGGATAAAAACCGACGGTTTCGGCTGCATCACCCTGCCCATTCTCTTCAATTCCCGTGAGAAGGATGGTCTGCGGAAGGCGCTTGATGATTTATTCTTCGCGGCCGACGTCGCTACAGACAGCGGATACAATATTATTATACTGTCGGATAAGGGCGCGGGGGAATACAAGATACCCATACCGGCTCTTCTTGCGGTGTCCGGGCTCCACCATCACATGGTCAGAAACGGCGCCCGCACCCGCGTCAGCATCGTAGCCGAGGCCGGCGACGCCCGCGAGGCGCATCACATGGCGCTTCTGATAGGCTACGGCGCGAACGCCGTATGCCCGTGGCTGGCGTACAGATCCCTGGAACAGCTGGCTTCCGAGGGCAGATTACAGGTTGACGCCGATCAGGCGAAATACAATTATCGTAAGTCTATGAGCAAGACGATTGTGAAAATAATGTCAAAGATGGGCATATCGACGGTGCGCAGTTATCACGGAGCGCAGATCTTTGAAGCCCTCGGCGTGAGCAATCAAGTGATCGACAAGTATTTCACGGGCACAATCTCGCGTATAGGCGGCATTACGCTGAAGGAGATAGAACAGGAATCCCGACAACGCCACGCCGCGGCTTTCGATGCCGTCACGAAGAACGAAGCTCTCGATCCCGGCGGTGATTATAAGTGGCGCAGAAACGGTGAATATCACCTCTTCAATCCTGAAAATATATTCTATTTGCAACAATCCTGCCGTACCGGAAATTACGGCATGTTCAAGACCTTTTCATCCTGCGTGAATAAGCGCAGCACAGAGCTTAAGAATATACGCGGACTTCTCAAGATCATCCTGGCGGATAAACCCATACCTATAGATTCTGTAGAGCCTGTAGAGCGCATCCTCAAGCGTTTCAAGACGGGCGCCATGTCATACGGCTCCATCAGCCAGAACGCTCACGAATGTATGGCGATAGCGATGAACCGCATCGGCGGCAAGAGCAACACCGGCGAAGGCGGCGAAAACCCCGAGCGTTTCATACCTGACGCCGGCGGCGCAAGCCGTTCCAGCGCTATAAAGCAGGTTGCCTCAGCCAGATTCGGCGTGTCCATACATTATCTTAACAATGCAGTCGAGATTCAGATAAAAATGGCGCAGGGCGCTAAACCCGGCGAGGGCGGACACCTCCCCGGCAACAAGGTTTACCCTTGGATCGCCAAGTCGCGCAACTCCACCCCCGGTGTGGAGTTGATATCTCCGCCTCCGCACCATGACATATACTCCATCGAGGATTTGGCTCAGCTCATACGCGATCTGAAAAGTGCGAATCGCAACGCCCGTATCAGCGTAAAGCTGGTTTCCGAGGCCGGCGTGGGTACGGTAGCCGTCGGCGTGGCCAAGGGACTCGCTGATGTGATCGTCGTCAGCGGTTATGACGGCGGCACAGGCGCCGCGCCGCGCACGAGCATACGCCATGCGGGATTGCCGTGGGAACTGGGCGTAGCTGAGGCTCACCAGAGTCTGCTTATAAGCGAAATGCGCGACCGCGTCGTGCTGGAAACCGACGGAAAATTACTGACCGGACGCGACATCATCATCGCCGCTCTCCTCGGCGCGGAGGAATTCGCCTTCGCCACCGCCCCCCTTGTGGTCATGGGCTGTGATATGATGCGCGTATGTAATCTGGATACATGTCCCGTGGGCATAGCGACTCAAAACCCCGAATTGTGCAAGAAATTCTACGGAAAGCCCGAATATATCGTAAATCTCATGCGTTTTCTCGCCCAGGAGACCCGCGAGTGGATGGCGCGTATAGGCGTCCGCAGTTTCAATGATCTTGTGGGTCATGTGGAACTGCTGAAGCAGGCGGATATCGACATCAACGATAAGGCCTCCACGGTGGATCTCTCCGGGCTTTTGTACCAGCCGAAGGCGGTTGACTACGCGGGGGCGCGGTATTTCACTAAACCCCAGGATCACGCTCTGGGCGTAACTGTGGACAAGAACACCCTTCTGTCCCTCTGCCGCCCGGCCATTGAGCATAGGGGCGTCAAGGCGAGTTATCACTTGCCGCTGAACAATAAGAACCGCACCGTAGGATGCATGCTGTCCAGTGAGATAGTAAGGAGACACGGCGCGGAGGGTCTGCCCGACGCGAGTATCCGGCTGCGCTTCGACGGTTCCGCAGGTCAAAGCTTCGGCGCTTTCCTCATCAAGGGCGTGGAGCTTGAGCTTCACGGCGACTCCAACGACCATGTTGGCAAGGGTCTTTCAGGCGGGCGCATTATCGTAAGACCTCCGGAAAACGCGGTCTTCGACCCCGGCGAAAATATAATCATAGGCAATGTGGCTCTCTACGGGGCGACCGGTGGGGAGGCTTATATAAGAGGTGTCGCGGGAGAACGCTTCGGCGTCCGCAACAGCGGCGCTTCGGCGGTGGTAGAAGGCGTCGGCGATCATGGCTGCGAATACATGACCGGAGGCTGTGTTGTGATACTCGGACGAACCGGGCGCAATTTCGCGGCCGGCATGTCGGGCGGCATAGCCTTCGTCTGGGACGTCGACAAGGCATTTAAAGAAAAATGCAATATGTCCATGGTAAGTCTCAGCGCGGTTGATAAGCAGGATCTGATCAAGCTCAAAGAAATGCTTGAGAAGCATCTTGCATACACCGGCAGCGGCAGAGCGCGCACTATACTGGAAAATTTCGCTCAGGAAGCGAAATCCTTTGTGAAGGTGATCCCTAACGATTACAAGAAGGTGTTGGACGCTTTGGACGACGCTAGGGCGCAGAAACTCCCCGCTGACGAACATATGCTTTACGCATTTAATAAGGTAGTTTCCGCAGCCCCCGGCGGCGGAAACGTACTGGACGCCGGCTGACTGTCCGGCGCGGAATCACACTATGGTTTAGACTGAGTTCAGTATAAACCGCCTCACGGCGGTTTCGGGAGATGTAAAATGGGTAAACCAACTGGATTTTTAGAATATGAACGTTTAGATACGGGACATCGCCTCGTCGCGGACAGGATCAAGGATTATGATGAATTCATTCTGCCGCAAAACGCCGACGCGCTGCGTCTTCAAGGCGCGAGATGCATGGACTGCGGCGTCCCCTACTGTCACGCAGGCTTTGTAGCTGAAGGATTGTCGATAGGCTGTCCTTTATGCAACCTCATACCCGAAATAAATGACCTCGTATATAAGGGCGACACAGAGGAAGCCTACGCGCGGATGTCGAAATATCATCCGTTCCCCGAATTCACAAGCCGTGTTTGCCCGGCTCTCTGCGAAGGTTCATGTACGCTGGGAGAACATGAGCTGCCTGTAACTATAAAAGAAATCGAACGCTTTGTGATCGACGAAATGAGTCATTCAGGAAAGATAAAACCACGTGTCCCCGGCATACGCACGGGCAAGCGCGTCGCCGTAGTGGGCGCGGGTCCCTCCGGTCTGGCTTGCGCCGACCTCTTGAATCAACTTGGCAGCAAGGTGACGGTTTTCGAGCGCGCCGATCGCCCCGGCGGTCTGCTCATGTACGGAATACCTAATATGAAGCTGAATAAGAACATAGTCCTTGACCGTACCGAGCGCATGGAAGAAGAGGGTATCGAATTCATTCTATCCGCTGAAATCGGCAAAGACTATCCCGTTTTGGCTCTTATGAAAGAATACGACGCCATTGTGTTATGCGCCGGCGCGACCGTGGAACGGCTTATTGACGTTCCCGGCAAAGAACTTGACGGTATTGCGACAGCGATCACCTTTCTCACAGGCGCGACTAAAGAACTACTGGATGGACGCGTCAGTGAAATAAACGCCCGCGGCAAGAACGTCGTCGTCATAGGCGGCGGCGATACCGGTACTGATTGCGTCGCCACATCGGTGAGGCAGGGCGCGAAAAGCGTGACTCAACTGGAGATCATGCCTTCTCCGCCCAAAACACGCGCTCCAGGCAACCCTTGGCCCTTATGGCCGAAGGTGCATAAGACGGACTACGGACAACAAGAGGCGATTGAACTCTTCGGGTCAGACCCGCGGGAATATCTCACCACTGTGAAGGAGATCACCGGCGATGAATCCGGCCGGGTTACAGGCGTGAAAACCGTTGAAGTAGAATGGAAACATCAAAACGGCAGACTCATACCCGCCGAAAGAGCAGGCACTGAAAAGACAAGGGCGGCGGATCTCGTCCTTACCGCCATGGGGTTCACCGGTCCGGAAAGAACGCTTATCGATCAGCTTGAGCTGAAAACAGACGCCCGCAGCAATGTACGCACAGAAGCAGACTCCCACAAAAGCAGTCTGCTTCCGGTATTCGCCGCCGGCGATATGCGCCGCGGCCCCAGCCTTGTAGTGTGGGCTATAAACGAAGGCCGCCGGGCAGCGCGTCAATGCCATGAATATCTTCATACGAGATAAACAGAGCGGCTCGCGATCGTTCTGTCGCGGCGGCGCCTTGCCCTCGGCGATCGACCTCATGGCCGTTCCGCCTGTTTGCGTTCCATCTCACCCCGAATGCGCCTTCCTGTACTCCCGCGGTGTCACCCCATGGATCTTCTTGAAGACCTTGGAGAAATAGCTCTGATCATCAAAACCCGAACGTTCTGAAATGTCATAGAGCGGCGCCGCCGTGTTCGCCAGCATCTCACAGCTCTTCGCGATGCGCACCCTGTTCAGATACTCTGTGAACGTCATGCCGGTCTTCTGTTTGAAAAGCGCGGACAAGTACGTAGGGCTGGTGTGAATACTCGCGGCTATGCCCCTGAGCGAAATCTTGTCCCCATAATGCTCCCTGATGTTCTGAATGACAAGCCTCACAAACGGCGATCGGATCGAATAAAGTTCGCACATGTACGCGTGGGCTATATTTTCGACGAGCATGGCCGCGCGAAGAGACGTCTCCGACACACTACTCGATCGATTTAAGCCATCCATGAGAACCACGCACGCATCCTCATCCCAAGCATTTACGCCGTTACGCCCCCTCGCCCTGCTGAACAGGGCGCCGCATACGCCCGCCAACTTCATCTTAACATACGCGCTGTCGCCGTAACCGGCCTTCGAAACCTCATGAATATAATCCCGTAATACCTCCACGCTCTTTTTGATATCTCCCGATATCACATGCTGAACGAGCTTGCTCTCCGACTCACGCAGATGATTCATATCAGCCCCCGCATACTTGGCAAGTTGGGGAAACTCCGATAGAACGCATGATTCCCCCTGCTCTTCAATATCCGATGTCGTTTGTTCAGAAACAATGGCTCCTGACAGACATTTGCCGAACAAATCAGTTATATGCCCAATATCCGCAGGTTTGAATTGCTTCAGCTGTTGAAGCCCTCGAACGATGTCGACAAAAATACCTCCCTGAATATTGTTGAGCGCAAATATATTCTCCACTATCTCCTCACGAAGACTACCGGCAATGAAAGGTCCGGCAATAAAACACCCTTGCGTTTTGCCTCCTACATTTAAAGGAAGCGCAATCTTCATAAGCCCCGCCAAGCATGTAAATAAATAAGGCTTACTGATCTGCGAGGCAAGCTTTATGGAAGATGAAAGATTCATTCTGCACTCACTGCCTGCCTGCCGATAAATATCAAAGATGCCGCAAAATTTACAAGCGTCGGCGCACTCCCACACAATATTCCCATCATTGTCAAAAAATGTGACAGCTATCCCTGAAACTGCCGAAAAGGACCGGATCACGTTTTCGATTTGGTTTTCCAAATGTCTGTCCGCCGCGCCCGCGCCCGGAAAAGAAAAATTCCCTATTTGTTTTCCCTCCCTTTTGAATCTGTCAAATAACTTTGTTACGACTGCTAAATCTCGCGCAATCCACCGTCATGCTGAACTCATTTTAAACTATAGCCGCCTACGCGTTCTTCTTCACATCCATCTTGCTTGTGTTCCAAACTGAATGCAGCATTAGGCGCAGCCGTGCCTGCTATAGGGGGGCATTGCCGACTCTGGTGAAGACGCGTTATACGCACGCTGTCCTTCGGTGCGGTCGGTGTTTGACACGGGTGGTATAATCCAAACAGCTTATATAATATTACTATAAAAATTTCTACATATCAAGGTGTTATTAGGCATTATCGTATATTAATTATAAAAATACTTAAATATCTTATATAAATATAGCCTTATATCTGTTACGATATGACATTGACCAAGTTAGTATACTTTAGTCAAGTAAAAACTCTCTGAAAATACCGAAATTTCAGAGAGTTTTTACGCTTTATTATGTGCCCGCACACAGGCAGTTATGTTTAGTACTTAAGTGAAAAGGCCGGCCGCATATATTCCGCCGCACCCCTGCTTAATCCATAGCTCTCTGCAATTCCGCTCCAGTGTTTTTGTACTGTTTTGCAGATATCCGCGGAGATTTTTTCGGCCTCATCTTTAGCGACTTCGAAGTATTCAGAAACCTCTATTGCCAATGCCAAGTCGATGCTGTTGTCATACTCGCTTACATTGAGCGATAGACTGTCGCCATATGGAATGGGGTTCACATCAAATAAGGGCGAGAGCCGCCAACCGAATGGCGTCAGAATAAAGCCGTGATTGCGAAGATGGTCGTCGGTATTGGAAACGGCCATATTAAAGACAAGCCGTTTCCATAATTCCATCAGATCTCGCTTTGGTTCTGCGCCATTTGCTCTGATATAGTCTGCTAAGTCGATATAGCTTACTCCGTCTGCCGCAGATGCGCCGTCCGTTTTTCCAAGTAGAGTCATGGCGGAGGCGAAGTGTATGCGCCTGCTGCCATCCCTGTCAAATCGTTTGACAATAAATGTACTGCCGGTTTTCGAGAAGGTTTCGAGCTTTGATTCGGGTACATTCAATGAACAAAGCCTCGCTAGATCATGTACAACCTTTTCCCATGCTCCGCTGTTGTATTCATCGTGCTTTGAGGGGAATTTTGCAATCCATAAAGCGCCGTCAGCCGCCTGCACAGTCGCTTTTGGCCTTGCGCCGCCAAGTGATGAACCGGGCGCTAAGAGCTCCAGCAGCCACTTTTCTTCAAGCCCGCTATCATCATTTTCAAAGGCAATGGAAGCATTTTCCAAGGTTCGAAGACTAATCCACGGAGGAGTAGCGAAGGCTTTCTCATTAGAAAGAAACGCACCGCCTTCTTCAACGCAGAAACGAAGTGCACCCATGCGAGACGCATCGTGTACCCCAAGTAGGAAATCGCTCTCTGTCAACTTGCGGGGCTTGCGCTCTTCTTTTTTGGCATTGATGGCCTCCCTGCGCTTCATTAGAAGCCGCCCCCATCTGTCGGGGCACGAGTCTGAGAACAGACCAAACAAGCCCTTGTCAAGCGGCGCGTACTGCCGTCCTCTATAGCGAGAAATATCAGGGTCAAGGGGGTAAGCACTCTCCAAAGCGTTTAACCACTCATCAGCATATTCGAAGGAGAAGCTCTCTTGACCTCTGATAAACGAAATGTGCAGTCTGCCAATGAGCGATGGCGTCTCGCCTCGCCAGTTCTCATATACAAATACGATCTTTTCAGATTGAATCATTATAACTACCTTTTGTTCTTATATTTTATATCCATTTGGGGCGCCGGATATCGGTTCAGGCCTTAGCCGTAGTTGCGCAGATTCCTTCCCGCAAGCCGTCTAAACCCCGCGCACCGACACATTAGGCTGCGCGTATCTCACAGATTCCGCGAGCTGCTGAAGCTCCGCCGGGGTATATGGCCGTCCGCCGCTCTCAATATCATCCTCCTTTATGAGGCGCAGTTCCCCATCCTCCGTCACTGGGCGGTATAGCTGAAGCACGAAGCGTTCCAGTCGAGGCAGCGATTCCGCCATTTCCGCCAGCTTCCGCTCTGTTATCTGCGGTATCATCGTGATACGTATCTCAAAAGGCGTTCCGCTATCCGCCAGCAGTTCGAATGTCTCACTCACGCCATCCGCCCCACAGCCGCAGATTTCATCATACATACGAAACGGCGCCTTATAGTCCGCCGCGACGAAGTCGACAAGCCCGCCGTCGATCATAGCCCTCACTACATCCGGTCTGCTCCCGTTTGTGTCGAGCTTGATCTTATAATCCATTTTTTTCAGCTCACCCGCAAAAGAATACAAGCCTTGTTGTAGGCTTGCTTCTCCGCCCGAAAGCACCACGCCGTCCAGAAGACCCGCCCGTTTTTCGAGAAAAGAAATGACCTCTTCCGTCTCCAACAATGGCGGATCATCTAAAATGTGCGCGTTATGACAATATCGGCACCTATAATTGCATCCCGCGAAAAACACGACTGCGCTCAGACTGCCCGGAAAATCCACAGTGCTGTTCTTCGCCAGCCCGGCTATGCGCAGCCGACTCACAAATGGCACTATGGTTTGCATACCGCCTCGTTATCTATCACGTATTTCACACGTTCGTCGTATTCCGCCCGCTTGCCCTTATGATAATGCTGCACCGGCCTCAGGTAGCCTACCACGCGGCTCCATACCTCGGCCTCGCCGCCGCATTCCGGACAGGTGAAATGCTCACCGGCGATATACCCGTGGCTTCCGCATACCGAAAATGTGGGAGTGAGGGACAAATACGGCAACTTATAATTCGTAAAGGCCTTCTTGAGCAAGCTCTTCGCAACCTCAATATCCTCTATCCTCTCGCCGAGATACAAATGCAGCACAGTGCCGCCCGTGTATAGGGACTGCAGCTCATCTTGAAGGTCGAGAGTCTCGAAGATGTCGTCGGTAAAGCCCACCGGCAACTGGCTGGAATTCGTATAATAAGGCGTCTCGCGATCACCCGCGCAGATGATATCGGGATATTTCTCACGGTCAATATTCGCGAGACGGTAACTCGTCCCCTCTGCAGGTGTAGCCTCCAGATTGTAGAAATGTCCCGTTTCCTCCTGTATCCTGGCTATCTGCTCGCGCAGATAGTTCATGGTATCCACCGCGAATGTCTGTCCCTTTTCAGACGTCAGATCGCTGCCGTCCCCAAAGAAGTTCAGACAAGCCTCATTCATGCCTATTATGCCTATTGTGTTGAAGTGATTGTACCAGAATTCGCCCGTACGCATCTTCACATTCCTGAGATAATTCGCGGAATACGGATACATGCCGCGCGCCGTCTGCGTCTCTATCACCTTGCGTTTTATCTCCAGGCTGTTCTTGGCAATATTTACGAGCCTCCAAAGTCTTGCGCGGAATTCCACTTCACTCTTTGAAAAGTACGCGAGTCTCGGTAGATTTATGGTGACGACGCCGATAGAACCTGTCATAGGATTCGAGCCGAACAGACCGCCCCCGCGCTTGCGCAGTTCCTTCGTATCCAGTCTGAGCCTGCAGCACATTGAAAGCGCATCTTCCGGGGAGAGATCTGAATTGATATAATTGGAAAAATATGGTATACCGTACTTGCATGTTATTTCCATGAATTTGTTCACCACCGGGCTGTTCCAATCGAACTCTCTGGTGACATTGATCGTTGGAATCGGGAACGTGAATACCCTTCCCTTGGCGTCCCCCTCTATCATCACGTCGCAGAAGGCTTCGTTGAACATATCCATCTCCGCTTGGAACTCACCGTAGGTTTCAGGCATCAACTTCCCACCGATGATGACGGACTGATCCTTCATGGTATGCGGAACCACTATGTCAAATGTGAGGTTGGAAAACGGGCATTGGAAACCCACGCGCGTCGGCACGTTGATGTTGAAAATGAACTCCTGCAGCGCCTGTTTTATCTGCTTCTTGTCAAGTTTGTCATAGCGGATGAACGGGGCGCAATATGTGTCGATGGACGACCAAGCCTGCGCTCCAGCCGTCTCGCCCTGGGTGGTGAATGTGGAGTTTACAATCTGCCCCAGGAAGGCGCGCAGATGGTTCGCCGGTGAAGATTCAACCTTGCCGCTGACCCCCCCGAATCCGTCCATGAGCAGCTGTCTGAGATCCCAGCCCGCGCAGTATGGGCCGAAAAAGCCGAGATCGTGCAGATGTACATCCCCTTCGATATGAGCCTGCCGGATCTCCTGCGGATATATTTCATGCAGCCAATACTGCTTTGTGAATGTCTCACGCACGTAATTGTTCATGCCGTTGATGGATTTCTGCGTATTGGCGTTTTCCCTGATCTGCCAATCCTTGTCGTCCAGATAATCTGAAAACATCTGTATCGTGGCGCCGATGAGAGCGTTGTTTTCCCGCGCCCCGCGTCTTTTTTCACGATATAAGATGAAGGCCTTGGCCGTTTTCGCATGACCGTTTTCGATAAGAACCTTCTCCGCCGCATCCTGAATATCCTCTACATAAGCGACCGTTGCCCCGCCCGCCGAGACCATCTCTACTACCTGATCGCTCAACCTGAAAGCAAGATCAAAATCCTTGCCGCCGACCGCTTCCGCAGCCTTATACAGCGCCCACGCTATCTTTTCCTGCTCAAAAGGCGCTAATTCATTATTCCGTTTCCTAACCTGTGTGATCATCGAGCCCTCCGTTTGACCTATAATACTGCGTTCAGTATAATACCTTAACTATGCTTCTTTATGGGACTTCTAAAAAGCCTGCCGCACATCTTCGACCCGCCTTTTGCAGCGTGTATTAGGCCGGCTCCGACCTATATGCGAAAACCGCTCTCGCCCACAACATGATGTGCTTACTTCTTGGACGTCATGCTAGATATTGTAATATATCTGTTTCTGTTTGTCAATCGGATATGTGCAAAATAGGCAGAAAAACTTCAAAGAGTAAATTCGAAGTCCGTGAAAATTTCACAAAAATCCCACATGGGATTGACCGAAAATAAAGGGAATTCCTAAAGTTTATGACATGGTGAGGATATATTCAGGCTTTTTCAGTTCTGTCACAGACGCATAGCCTACTCCTATTTTCTTCATTGTGCGTCCTCTCTCCCATAAGGTGAACCCCGCCTGTGATGTCCTAAAATCATATCCGCGATTGCGTTTATAGCCTCCGTCTTATTAAACCTGTCTCCATTCTCGATCTGCTCTAGCAGGATTGAATACATCCCGCCGCATACAAATCGTTTCTCTTCATATGTCAAATGAGAAAAGAGTGGGTTCTTATCCATGATCGTTCCCCAATTCCTGTTAAATGCCGGATAAATCAAGGAATCCCGATAAGCCACCATGCAGTTGTCATGCTCTGCCTCCCTGCAATTAAATGAGATATCAAGCAGAGAAAAAATGTCGGTGCTCTCCATCAACCGATATTGTCTGGAAAGATCGTTTAAGAGAAAGTCGCCATTGTAGATCAGTATATCTTCCTTGCGCTCAAAATGTCTGTAAAACGTGCGCCGTGACACACCCGCCTTTTCAGCGATTTCCTTTATTCGGATGTCATGAAAAGGCTTCTTTTTCATGAGCAAATAAAAAGCTTCCGTTATCCATTGCTTGCTGTATTCTACCTTCTCTACTTGTTTCATAGAATTTCACTCGTTTAGCTGCCCAAGTACATTCTCAAAGTCACAAAAACGGTTTTTTGGAACTTGTTTCTCACTGCCTACTATAATATCATATGATCAGCTTTAATGTACAGGTTTTAATCGCGGATTTGCGGATTATGAAGATTTACGGATTACTACTAAACAAAAGTCTGCACAGTAAGAAACAAAATAATGTGTTTGGAATTAAGGGGACTTCTAAAAACCCCTTAAGAAGGAGGGCTGGACAATGTATCACAAAAACAAAAATGCTATATCGGGAAACTTGCGCGGAATGCTTATACTGATCGCGGTTTTGGTATGCACTTCCATCGGCGCTTCGTTTATCAGCGATTTCCAAGTTTCGGCAGCTAATCCATATTTACCTCTGTGGGAGCGCATTCCCGACGGCGAGCCGCGTGTTTTTGACGACCCGGATAGCCTCGGGAAACAGCGGGTATACATATACGGTTCGCACGACACTACGAATACAAAACCTCATTGCGGACGCGATCATGTCGTATGGTCGGCACCCACAGACGATTTGAACGATTGGCGGTATGAGGGCGTCGCCTTTGACGTCGCGTGGCTTGACGGCAAAACGTATACTACTTACAACTCATCCGGCGCTCAAACCGGAACAGCGGCAGTGCAGCCTGACGCCGAGCGCGTGCTGTATGCTCCCGATGTTGTGTTTAATCCCGTTACAGGTAAATATTATATGTATTTGTTCTCTACAGGCGGAAGCAGCGATCCGGGTTTTCTCTTGTTCGTAGCCTCAAGCGACAGACCCGCGGGACCATTCGAAAATCCGGTCTTTATCCCCATCGGATGGGGACCATACAGTGCCAATCCCATTTTAGCCAATTACGGCATGGGCGGCGGTTTTGATCCCGGCGTATATGTAGATATGGATGATCCGAACGCGAACGGCTATCCTAAAATCTACATGTATTGCGGGATTATGTATCAAATAGCCGTAATGCTGGACGGTTCCGATATGTCAACCATTATTCCGGGTTCCTTCCGTAACAGCATGGGCGGTCAGCTCATGCAAACCCCGCCGGTGACATTTTTTGAAGCGACATCTGTAAGAAAAGTCGGGGATTTCTATGTTACTATTTATGCAGGCAGCTTTAAAGACGGTTCGGGCGGGAACAAAGACATTATTTCCACACTCAATTACGTCTATGGCAAGAAACCTCTGGGTTACGGCAACAATGGGACATACGGCGGAATTATCATTGACAATAGGGGTGAGGCGATACCAAACCCATACGACGAATCCGAAACGATCAGGACATATAACATCAATTATGGTGAAAACAATCACGGCAGTCTATGTGAGATCTATGGGCAATGGTATATATTCTATCATCGACACACACAAAACGGTCGTTCGGCGCGCCAGGCGGCGGCGGAACCTGTTAATATCCGTATTGAAGGCGACAATCTTATAATCGAACAGGCCGAAATGACCTCTCAAGGTTTTGAGCTTGACGGTCTGAATCCGTATGACGAACATGACGCCGGAATCACTTGTTATACAATCGGCGATGAGATGTGGATTGACACCCATACATATGATATTATGGATTGGGATCCGAACAGCGGCAATCCGGCGATGGACTGGAATCCGATAGTCAACATCAGAAATCAGAATTGGGTGGCTTACAAATATTTTAACTTCGGAAACGGCGCTGACAAGGGAAGACAGACGAAACTCATTCTCACGCTGACGGAAGGCGCACCCGGTGCCATAAACATCTATTCGGGCGATCCTATTGGCGGATATGGCAGACCTGATACGAAAAAAACCCTCATCGGCAGGGTAAACCTGCTCGGATATAATAGCGATATTCACACAGTCGAGACGCTCGTGGATAATGTTACTCTGACAGGAAAGAAGGGGATTTATCTGGAGTTTCTTTCTCAAAACAGCGATCAGGAAATCTGCAAGCTGAATAAACTGCAGTTTATTCAGATCGATGAGACGCCGGCCACCTATGCCAATGTGCATACGAGCAGCCGTTTAACCATCAGGCTGCGAGCGCCGTTCCAGCTCGTTTATGACACAGATGGCTCAGCTTATGAGTTCCTGTCGAGTAATAAGTCCATACTCAAAGTAGATGAAAACGGATTGATTACTCCGCAAAGAGCCGGCAGCGCGACTGTGAGTATACATACTATGGACGGCAGTGAGCTATTATCCAGCGCTCTTGTAAACATTGTGCCGTAAACGCGCCGCCGCGCTAGCGGTTCTGGCCGCGAAGCTCAATGTCATCCCTGCCTCCTCCTGTTCTTGAAAAATGCCATAAAAAGCGGGAAGCCCTTGCCGGACTCCCCGCTTTTTATGGTTTTATCTTTTGTTAAATGCAGAACGCCGCGTAAAGCGGTACGGTTTTAATGCCGTTCTCAAACCCGAAATTCTTGGTTGAGAGCTTAATCGCGTACTCGGGTTTGTGTTGTTTGATGTACACGGAGAGCGACTTCGACTGTGTGTTGTCCGCCGATTTTACCTCCACAGGAATCAGCTTGCCCCGTGCGTCTTGGTAGATAAAGTCCATCTCGGCGATACCTTCGCTGTGCCATGTGTATAAGATTTTCCCGCCGACAACAAGCTGCTGGCAGACGTAGTTCTCGGTCATGCCGCCCTTGAAATCGTTGAGGTCAGGCGATTCGTACAGGATATCTTCCGGGATAATGTTTTTATTCGCGTTCAAAAGCCCCACATCCGAGAAGAAAATCTTGAAGCTGTCGATATTTTTATAATCCTCAAGCGGCTTTTTTACTGCATCCACGTTATACACCCTTGACACGATACCGGACAGTGCCAACCACTCGATTGCGTTTTCAAACTCGCTTGCCCTGCCGCCCTTTTTTACCAGCTTATACCGAAATCTCGTATTCTTCTTCGACAACTGCGCTGATACGGCGGAATATGTGAGCCGCGTCTTTTTGATTTCATTCTCGGTGTTATATTTGCTCGTGTCATTCAAATAGCCGATTAAGATTGTGCTTTGCGTGTCACGGATAAGGGTGTAATCCCGCGTATCGTTGAATAGATTGACACAGGACGGCATGCCGCCAACAATTACCGTTCACGCCATAGTAGTTGGCGTGCCCTCTTTATGTGATTATAGTATATTGTATAAAAAAATTTAACTACTTATTATAAAAATTTAACACTTTTCTTAACGAGTTTGGCGTTTGGTCACTTACGCAGCCGAAATCCATAATCATTCTATTAGGTGACGTTCAAGAAGGCTAATAGCTGCTATAAAACATCGCTTTATCTAGTTTGAGTCTTATAAATATTGTTACTATGTGTTTTATGATATTTAAGATTAAATTTCTACATAAAATCAATATAAACACGATCATCTCCATGTATTATAGCGAACATTCTCTATATTCAGACATTGATTGCCTATTTCCTAAATTTTAGAAATCACGTATTGACATTATGTGTTTTCGATGTTAATATTTATCTACTGACGAGCGCCGTGAGAATAGTTGTATCTATCCATTTATTAAACAAGGAGAAAAATGAAAAAAAGTATTATTTCTGTATCACTTGTTCTTATGCTTGTACTGTGAACTGTTGTATCTGCGTTTGCAACAGGCGGAATGTCGAATGAGCCAAATGGCGACATGACCATCGAAGAAGGCGCGAATTGGCTGCCCGAAGAGAACGAGGCAACACAAGCATTTAGAGCGGCTAAACTTGCAAAGTTGAATGGTCCTTCATTGAGAATTCCTAACAAAATAGTAAGTGTGCCTGTTTATGAACAGGCTAATGGCTATTATTGTGCCCCTGCCACAGTAAAACAGGTAACTCAATTTATTAGCGGTTCTTCTAAGACGCAGGCGCAGATTGCATCTGATCTAGGGACTACAACATCCGGCACCGATATGACTCGTATTCCGGATGTGCTAAATGGATATATAGGCAGTACCCATTATTTCTATGACAGTATGGGTTCAACCAGTGATTGGTTCGGCAAGATTATTTATTCAGTAAATCAAGAAATGCCTGCCATCCTTGACATTAATACAAGAGCTGTTGACGAGATTCCGTACAATTCGGACGGGCATTTTGTTAACATCAGCGGATATAACCAAGATACTCAAATGATTCGCATCACAGATCCTTGGAAAGAGGGTTTAGGTCATAGATGGTACAGCCGAGTGGGGCTATATAATGCTAATAACAACCATTTCAGAAAGGCAATAATATGGTAAAAAGAGCAGTATGCTTGATGCTGCTGGTATTGCTGTTAGCAGGATGTTCTGCTAACAGCAATACTACTTCGTTATTAGAAGTAGAGTACCAGACAGTTCCCGTAAACGGCATTATTGAGAAAGTGGAAAGAAGTAAAAATCTCTATGAGTACATGTCCAAACCAAGTAGTCCTATCGGTGTTGTGAATGACCATATTTATTACGACCAACTCTCTGATATGGGAAAGATGGACATCTTTGACTTAGCGAATTTCAGTTCTGATGAACCTATGCTAAATACTTTGTTTAGTACTGAAGACTACTCGATTTGGCTTGGTTCTGAGATAATCAATAATGCGATATATCTGCCTGCCATCAAGGACGGTAGCGCCTTCGCCCTTGATATTATAAAGGTTGGGTTGGATGGAAGCAGTGATATCATATATTCTGTGCCGAGCTCCATTGGCCTGCCTACTGTCTACTTTGTGGGTGAACACATTATTATAAGCACAACACATAATAATAAAACACGAATAGTGGACTACAATTCATCAAGCCTTGAATCTACGATAGTGAAAGAGACGAGCTATTTTAAGGCTAGTGACGGCAAAAGAACCGGCGAATTTATCCTTTATGGCGGTTCATTGGAGCCCTCTGGGTTTTATTATGAGTTAATCGAACTGGATAACGAGGATTTGGAAGCTGCCGGGCAGTCCAACATTTTTTTCTATTCCTTTGATGATCACTCGGAAAGTTTAGTTCTGCAACCGGATGAGAAGAGTTTATTTGTAACCGGAGACGATGAATTTATTCTAATATCCGAATACGAACTTGAGAATCCCGCCAGAGTATCCGGTAAGCTCTACCACTTCTCTGATAAGCTTATTGAAGTGTCTGAAATCCCCGAGATCAGCCCCGGCTATGATCTGTTTGGTGCGAAGAAGATAAAGAACTACATTGTAGCCTTTAACCAGAAGGACATATTCTTCATTGACACATCAGCGCAGCGGTATTCTATTTACTCATACCGCAATGATACAAACTACAACGTTTATGACGATGATAACCCTAGGCACATATCCTCCGCTATACTTTCAGATGATATTATATATTATTTTGAATTCAGTAATACGAGCACGCAACTGGTCACGATATATCTCGCCTGATCTCAGGGGATGATTGTCAACAAAGTAAGCGCAAGGCTGATGTTCACATGCCTCAGCTTCATTAGGGGGCTTCTAAAAACCTATCGTATGACTCCTGGCAAGGATTTTTTCGTCAGGCGCCGTTATGGGTGCTTTTTAGAAGTCCCCTTTATAACTTTTCATCAAAAAACACAAGCTGCCACTCTGCTCCAGCGTGATGTTCACCAGAACCGAAATCCACCAGCCTGCTACGGCGTGACGTTCACCAAGACCGAATCCACCAGCCTGCTACGGTGTGACGTTCACCAAGACCGAATCCACCAGCCCGCTCCCGTCGATAGTTCTGATGCTGACGACGGCACTGCCCGCGCGAACCGGGGTGACGACCCCATTATGATCCACTCTGACGATGCCGGGATTCGAGGATACGAACTCATATCCGACGCCGTCAACGGAAAATTGCAGCTGCGCCGTGCTTCTCAGGCGCACATTCATACGAGCCGGAGAATCGATCTCCGCATATGTGGCTCTGCCGTCGAAGCTGAACCAGTCAAGCTCTACCCGTCCGGCGTTTGGCGCCGCGGTCAGTTCAACGTAGACCGCTTGCTTCCCTTCGGGGCTTGCCGGAACGCTGCCGATCACATCCTGCCATTCGCCCTGCGTATCCGGCAGGTTGAGCACCGATATGACGTTTCCGTCCGGCGCGTCTTTGAAGGTCAGAACGGCGTTCCCGCCTGTCGTCCTAACGCTTGCCACAAGCGCGCCGACTTCGGCGTCGCCGAAGTCAACATAGCGATAGCCGAAGTATTGCGAGACAGCGTTGAAGTAGCCGTAGGCATACTGCTCGTAGCCCGTCGGCGACGTCGCGGCGGGTCTGGCCGCGAAGCGCAGATCATCCCTGCCTCCGGAGAGCATGAAAGCGCTTGCCGCTTGGATGCGTTCGCCCTGAGAGAAGGCGCCTTTAGGTCCGGAAGACGTCAGTTCCGCCTGAGCGATCAAGCCGTCCTCGCCGATGGTAATTTTTTCCATTTGGTACGATCTCGAACCTACGCCTGGGGTGAGGCGATGGAAGCCCGCATAATACTCTCCGTTATAGTACTCTATCGAACCGTGAACATTGACATTTCTGAGCAGATCGTATGTGTCAACGATCGTGCCGCCGTAAGTCCACTCACCGCCCGCGATGTCCGTCGTATAGAGGTAACTCAACCTGGACGGGGCTATCGCGCCGTCACGGGACGAAACATAGATCAAATAATATATCCCGTTGAATTTCCGGAATGACGGTCCCTCGAAGGGGTGGAATCCGTCCGCGAACATGGCGTCGTTGACGTCTATCATGCTCCCGTCGATCACGGTCGTATATCCGGTTTCGGGATCTAGTTTCCCGTAGCGGAATCTTCCGCCGAATGGCATCGGACGTTCCTGCGACTCGTTGCCGGCGATGGCAAGCCACACAGTCCCATCATCGTCCACCAATGCGCCGGGATCGATATTTCCGATCTGCCCGCCCTGATATGTGATCTCTCTGGCGTTTTTAAACGGTCCGCTAGGAGAGTCACTGCTTGCGATGTAATATTTCCCGTCATAATCCGTGCCGCAGGACAGCAGATAATACTTTTCGGTCGCTGGATCATAGAAGCAGTCCGGCGCCCAGAGCGCAGACACGGCTTCATTGCCGGGAGGGAGATCATCGAGTGAGAACGATGTGCCGGCGTCGACCCAATGAATCAGATCCGTCGAATAGATCGAATGATAGCTCTCGGAACATGAACCCGAGCCATAGGGATCCTTCGAACCGTATACATACATGACTCCGTTGAAATTGTGGGGTTCTCCGTCAGGGATAAACAGCCTCCAAGACGGCGGCAAAACCGGGTTCTGCCCCTCGTATCCGACAGATACGATGCATGTCAGCTGATAGGCGCCTGTGTCCGCCGTAATAGTAGCGTCGCCCTTGCCGACGGCGGTTATGACAATGCTTCCGTCCGCAGTTACAACGGCGCCTCCGCCACCGACTCCATCGGCAACTACAACAGCGCCTCCGCCACCGACTCCGCCATCAACTCCGTCGGCAGTTAAGACGGCGCTTCCGCCATCAGTTACAACGGCGCTTCCGCCGCTTCCTGTTATTATCGCCACTGACTCATCGCTGGAACTCCATGTCACATCACCTTCATAGCCCGACACAATAAGCCGGGTTTCCTCGCCGATCTCCGTCATGAATGCGACCATATTCAGGCGTGGCGCGTTAGGATCCGTCTTCGGACGGCTGTTTATGCTGAACTGGTCGAAATCCACACGTCCGGATTCCGGCACTGTTCTAAGCCGTACATAAACATCCTGGGTGAACCAGACGAATCCTGTTATATCTGTAGATATTTCGCGCCATTCATTTCCCGTGTTCGGCAGCGCGAAAGATGCAAACGCCGCGCCGTCGGGACTGGTGCTCAACTCGACGACTGCTCCCGGCGCTGTCGTCTTCACATTCAGATAAGCCATCCGGGCGCTGAATCCGAGATTCACCGAACTAAAGCCGAAATACTGCCCCTCAGCATTGAAATAGCCGTAGGCGTACTGCTCGTATCCCGTAGGCGACGCCGCTGCGGGTCTTGACGTAAAGCGCCTGTCATTCCTGCCGCCCGAGAGGACGCAGGCGCTTGCCGCCTTGATGTCCTCATTCAAGGTGAACGAACCCTTCGCCCCGGAAGACGTCACCTTCGCCTGACTGAACTTGCCATCCGAACCCAGGCTTATCTTCTCCAGTACAAACGATCTGGAACCCACGCCCGGCGTGAGCCTGTGGTACGATATATAATATTCTCCGTTGAAATACTCTATCGAACCATGTACATTCACATTTGCAAGCAGATCATAGGTGTCGATAAGCGTGCCGCCGTACTGCCACTCATTCTTGCTGATATCAGTGCTGTAGAGGTAGCTCATCCTTGAAGGCGCTATCGCCCCGTCGCGGGACGAGACATAGATCAGATAATATATGTCGTTGAATTTCCTGAGTGAGGGGCCTTCAAATGGGTGGAAACCGTCCGCGATCATACTGTCATGTACGTCGATCACGCTGCCGTCAATGACGGTTGAATAGTTGGTTTCAGGGTCGAGTTTACCATAACGGAACCTGCCGCCGAAGGGCATGGGGCGTTCCTGCGCCTCAGTTCCCGCTATAGCCAGCCACATGGTTCCGTCGTCGTCAACCAAAACGCCCGGATCGATGTTGCCTATCCTCTCGCCCTTGTACGTTATCTCCCTCGCGTTTGTGAACGGTCCGGTCGGAACATCGCTTTCCGCGATGAAATACTTCCCGTCCTGATCCCTGCCGCATGAAAACAGATAGTATTTCTCCGTCGCGGGATTATACACACAGTCCGGCGCCCACAGTCTCGTCATATTCCCATTGCCCGCCGGCAAATCCCTGACGCTGAACGACTCGCCCGCATCGGTCCAGTGAACCAGATCGCTGCTGTAGATAACATGATAACTGTCCGAACATGAACCCTGCCCGTACGTGTCTTTCGAACCGTAAATGTACATGACTCCGTTGAAATTGCGCGGTTCTCCGTCCGGAATGAACAGTCGCCACGATGGCGGCAATACCGGATTCATGCCCTTGTAAGCCACTGAGACTATGCACGACAGCGTCGCGTCTTCAGTCTCCAATGTGATAGTGGCGTCGCCCTTCCCCACGGCGGTTACCAGCCCGTCCGCTACCGTCGCCACAGAATCGTCACTGCTTTTCCAGGTCGTATCGCCGTCGTAACCCGTCACAAATAGTTGGGTTTCCTCGCCGATTTCCGTCATAAACGCTACAGCGTTCAATCGCGGCGTATCGCCGTCAGCCCCGTAGACCGTGCTCGCACACAGACACAGCATAGATACAGCCAGAACGAAAATTGGAAATAACCGTTTGATTTTCAAAGTGCACCTCCTTCTTCATCTACAACATATTACTATTCACCATTACGTTGATCTAAAGGTTGCTGTAGCCATAACAGGCTCTGAGCCTTTACCCCTGCCGCGCTTTTGGCGGCCAAAGCGGCGATTTCGGATAATCCCACCCACTCGGCATCTCCTGCGGGTATGAGTCCCCGCCGGGCGGCCTCCGCTAAATATGGCGCATACCGCAGGACAGTATCCAGCACGCGGTTGACCCAAGCAGGCGCTTTATTCCCGGCTGCAATCAATGCACCCGCAGCATGCACACTTTCCGTGAGAATAGGCCACATTACAGGAAGCAGTTCTATTTCTTTTTCGAGCGCGCGGATCAGCTTGGCAGGACTGATAACAGGGCTTTGCAGCAATGTTTGCGCGGCTCTGCGAACGACGCGCGCATCAATCTGCCTGTCCTCTATGAATTGCTTCAGCAGCCTGGGAGCGAAGTAGACTGCATCTCCATCCTGCGCCAGTAAGCCTATGATCACCGTCAGCAGGGAAAGCGGCAGCGGCGGACAGGAAATCCCCCGCAACGGTCCGTCCTTGCCGTCAACCCAGTTACGGTTTTCACTGATCGCCATCGTGTTTTTCTCCTCGTCCCAATGCAACCAAACCTGCTTCTCCCTGTCATTATCAAACTCAACCGCACCGGGAACAGCCGCATAAGCCTGACATTGCCCCTCGTGTTCCAAATCGTAATACCAGCTTTTCACCACATGAAAGATCCGATCGGATATGCCCGGCCATGTTAATGTAAAGAGAAGCAGCTTTTTCGAGCTTCCCTGATACATTACATTCACAGCGACAGCCGCGCCGTCATCGATGAGAGCAGCCTCTCTTCCGCCCGTCGGCCACAGTTCTTCAAACGGCGTATCCGGCGCCGGCGCGGAGGGCTTTTCTGTGACGGGCGGAGTCTCCACATGCGGCAGCGCACAGACGGCCTTTCGCGCCGCCGAAACCGCGCGGGACGAACCGCCGCGCTCCGCCAGTGCGCGAAGCCCCGGTAAATACAGCGCGGATTTCTCCGCCCTGCCCTGTTCTGCGGCAGCTATGACCTCCGGTAAAAACTCAGCGGCAAGCTCCGCCAACTCAGCGGCGCCCGCAATCAAACGCGGGGCGTTCAGCGCCGCGTCGATGAGCGCGTCCACTACCGGCCAGACCACCGCAAGCAATCCGTCGCGCGCGATAATCTCCAATGCCGCCGCAAGCGCCGCCAGATTGGTCGGCGGTTTGGAACTCCAGTCAATCAGCCGAACGTCAGCCGCGCCCGGACGCAGCAGCCCGCGTTCCCAAGCCTCAGTCACCGCCAGCATGGAATCCTCAGCCGCGTCCGGATCGGAGGAACGCTGCGCCGCCAAAAGGTTGATCGCCGCACCGGGCGGCAAGGGCTTCCTTCGCCGGGCGATTTGGCGCAAAACCAATCCCTTTTCGTGATACACTTCCCCGTAGTTCCACCGTATGTCGTATAAGGCCGCGTCCCCAAAACATGGCAAGACCGAAAAACGCTCCGACGGATAGGCGGAAAGCCGCGACGGGAAATCACACAGTGACTCCGGCGTAGGAATACGCATGACACTGCCCCAATATCCATTATCGCTCAAATCCAAAGGCGGCTCCTTGATCGGATCGTTCAAGTATGTCAGCACAGCTTCCCCCGCGGAGACGGGCATTTTTTCTCCCGATTGCAGCAGGATGGGGACATCAAGCCTTTCCAGCTCAAGGCGAGCCTCTTCAGTCGCCGTCGTCAAATCCAGCCTTGTCAATGCAAGGAACAGATCCGCCTCCAAAACATCCGCCTTCGCTCCGTGGTAGAGTGCAAGCCTTGAGCTTAGTTCGGGAACGCTAACGCTCAGATCAACGCTGACGGGGGTGGAAAGCAAGCAAGGCATCTGACCCAAATTCAAAGCGACCACGTAGTCCCGCGCCGTCAAAGGATGTTGGATAAACGTTTGCATGTCGTTGTTTTCTCCATCCTTATCAAATCCGTAGCGCGGCTCCTCACCCTTTGCCCAACATCCGACGAAATAGAGCAAGGGATCCTCATGTCGCAGTCCGCGCAGGCTCATGCGCGCCGCTTCGGGGTTTTGACGCGCCACAGCGTTTGCCACAGCTAAAAACTGCTCGGCGGTCACATCATGCACCACCGCCGCCTGACCGACAAGTTGCGCGGTCAGGGCGGTCAGCGCTTCGGGCGAGGCTTCTCCTGTTTCAAACGGCGGCATATGCCATACCTCCGGCGTATGCCGCCAAAGACCCTGAATTTCAGCCATTTCCTCTGGCAAATCCATGTGTATATTCCACTGTTCCATAAGCCGCCCCGCCAGCTGAGAAAGTTTTTTGTCTTTATCATTCGATAACATGGCGAGCCAAACCGACAAAGCTTCCGCGTTCTTCGGGCATGAACGCTCAAGGGCGGCCTTTAACACCAGTTGTCTTGCCTTGTTTACCCCGGTGGAAAAAGCGGCCGTTATGACCTCGGTGAGCAGTTCCTCCTCTGTGTTAGCGATCAGCACCGGCGCCAGGCGCGTAACAACGGCGGTATCTCCGGTGGCAAGCAGGGGGATCAGCGACTGCACGCGGGCGCAGAACTCCGCGTCGGTGACGCCAAGCTCGTCCAAAATGCGCAGCCACACCTTGCGATCGCCGGGGCGCACAGCCGCATCCAGCGCAAAAAACGCCAAATCCACAGCTTCCTCACGATCGATAAATCCGCGCTTCACTCCTTCCGGAAATACAGCGCCGAATGGGCCGGTTGCCGCTGCGCCCACAGCTACGCCGGTTTGTATGTGTTCAATGAAGCGTTTTTCAATCAGTTCAAGTCCCGGCAGATCCGTCTCTTTATGAAATGTTTCCGCTTTCAGCCCCATAGCTGCGGCCGCGTATACAGACCAGTCCTTCATATATCCTATCGTTTGCGGAATCTCCAACGACATTTTGTCAACAAGCAACACTGCCGTACTGCCGAAGACTGACGCGGAATGCTCCCACGACCTCAGGCCGGAAACGCAGGCGTAACGGATAAAATCGGAGGCAAACTTCTCGCCCCGCTCGGCAATGATTCTCACAAACAGTTCATTGTTCTCACGACGCAGAACGCTGACCGCTCTCTGCGCGTCCACGCCGACACGGACGGCAAACAGCGCAAGCTTGCCCTCGTCCACGCCCACAAAGCTGCGCCAACCGTAGGTGTTTTCGTCCAGTTTCGCGAATTCACCCCATTTACCGCTCTTTAAACCGGCAAGAGCCTTGCGTTTTTGCTCCGGACTTCCGAGGGACAGTTGTAAAACATTTTCAGGCGTGACCTCTTCCCAGCCCAGTTCTTTAAAAATATCGACAGCTTCCTGCAATTTTAGATTATCCATAATTAACCCCACTTCGCCGCGTTGCAGCAACACAAATTTAAATCTACGATTTTATTTTCATATTTAGGGGGTTCAGTATTATTGCTCCTCCCGCAGCTTCACTGCCAAGATATGCTTGCATGGCCCCCGGCTGTTTTGATGGTTCAGATACCATGTACATGCGCACTTCGCACCCTCTACACCCTGCGCCGGGTCATAGAAAACGGGGTAATCCACATCCCCCGAGCACACCTCCCACCGGTGATCGCCGATGCTTTTCACCGCATCTACAAGTTTTCGTGCAGCAGCAAGCCGGGGATTGTCCTTTAAAACCCTGCCCGGGTCGTCGGGCAATTCCCGATGAAAATAGGCATTATCGTGCGCGTCATAGCCCAGTTTCCCTGATACTGCCAACAAGCCGAGAGCTGTTTGGATTCTGTCCTTGCTCATATCCCATTGCCGTTCAAACATGGTCTCATCAATAGCGGCGTTAAACGCAAGGTCGGAACAGATGGATTCAGCATCCTCCAACACCTCCTGTTTCGCAAGGGATTCCAGCAGCGATCCTTCCCCCGAATAGCCCTGCCACGATTCGGCGGTCAAACTCAATGTGAGACGTCCACCCGGCAGCAGCGCCTCAGCCATAAGCGCCCCCGGCGTCCCATCCGCCGCCATATAGAATGTCATACCGGTAATGTTGGTCAGCAGACGTTTGAACGCACTCAGGCGATGCAGACCGGAAATGAACGCGGCGTCGGACGAGCGGCGCGGCGTCAGTTTCACACCTGTAGGTGAATATATCAACCATCCGGACTGTGCCTTGCCTGTAGCCGACGGAAGCGAGGCGACAAAAGCCTGCGCCTGCGGTCCGTTTAAAGTAAATATAGGATTCATGCGGTGGTGAATTTCAGCGGCGTTTCCCAATGCGCGAACCCATCTGTCCGGCATTTGCACGGGTCGCTCATGTACGCGCTTACCCAAATGGGTGATATTGCCGTCGGTCTTATTGATCGGAGTGGCGGTAAATCCGTCGTTTCCGATATTGACATGCAACTTGTCCGCCTGCTTAATCTGCGTCAAAGCCGCCCGCAGTTCTTTTCCTATGTCCACATTGGTAGTGCCAAGCTCGATCTGCCCGTCAAAGCCGGATTCAAGCAGATCCAGCCGGGCATAGACGCCATTACAGGCGGAAAAACACTCCGCCCGGAGCCGATCTCGCTGCGCCGACAAAACGGGGTCGCGCTGGGCAACCGGCGTGTAGTTGAAATATCGGGTGGACGTAATGTCTGCAAGTGCCAGCAAGCCCCTTGACAGCACCTGCGGATAAACAGCAAAGCCGCGAAAAAAGCCGGGGTTTTGAACGACGCCCGCAGGCGTCAGCGCCGGCGCCAAGGCCAGCTCCAAATGCCCATCGGTCAGCAGCGACGTATAAGCAAAGGTTCTCATAAGATTTCCCTTTCATAGTCCGATGATTCTTCCCAAAATTTGCTTGGAGTCTATAATTCCACATTTAACAATCGGAAGAATCGCGTACATAATCGTCAACTTCCTCAAGTATGCCGGGATCGCCTGTGAGGTGGAACAATTCATATGCATCGGCTATGAACGCCAATAAACCCGTCTTTCGATCGAGTTTGATGAAATCGTCAATCGTCATTTTGTGCGCCTTCCTATAAAGGTTAGCGACACGGATTTGCATATATAAAACGTGGTCAAAATTCTCGAATGGCATTGCCTCACCTCCTTACACCTTTAACCACTCATCCCAATCACCTTGTTCTTCGGCGCGGATCATATCCAATATGCTCGCGGCGCTTTCAAAACAAAGGCGTGACTCCGGGTTTTGAAGCAAGTCATAAGTCTTAGTCCCCATAATTATACGTAATGCGTCCGTTGTTGACAAGCCATGCTCCTTAGCATATTGAGACACAACGGATGTTGCCGCTATGTCAACGCAGTATTGCGCTTTCTCCGGTTCAATACTCATCATAATCGCTCCGCAGCCTCGATCGTGTTCTCCCGTGTCCCGAACGAAGTCAGCCGCAGGAATCCGTCTCCGTTTTTCCCGAAACCCGCGCCGGGCGTCGAGACGATATTTTTTTCATTCAAAAGATAATCGAAGTATTCCCAACTTCCGCGCCCATCCGGACACTTCAGCCAGATATACGGCGCGTTTACTCCCCCGAAGAACTTGATGCCGAGCTTCGTCAGCGCGGCGCCGATTATACGCGCGTTTTCCTGGTAATACGCGATGTTTTCGCGACACTGGCTGAGTCCCGAATCCGAAAGCGCGGCCTGGGCTCCGCGTTGAGTTATATAGCTCACCCCGTTGAATTTCGTCGTCTGCCGTCTTTTCCAAAGCGATAGCAGTGTTTTTCCGTCCTCGGATAAAAGCTCGCGCGGTACGACGGTAAAGCCGCAGCGCACCCCTGTGAAACCGGCGAGTTTCGAAAACGAACAGATTTCGATTGCGCACCTGCGCGCGCCGTCGATTTCGAATATACTGCGCGGCAGCGTTTTGTCCGTTATAAACGATTCATATGCCGCGTCGAATAGAATCACAGCGCCGACACGAAGAGCGTAATCGACCCATTCCTGCAGCTGCTTTTTATCATACACCGCTCCGGTGGGATTGTTGGGCGAGCAGATATAGATAAGATCAGCCTTTACGGAAGCGTTCGGCTGTGGCTGCAGTGCCGGAGGTGTCGAGACCGAGGTCGATGACGGCAGAAATCCGTTCGACTCGTTGCCGTCTATATATATGATCTCGTTGCCGTCTATAAGATTCGTATCGACGTACGCGGGGTAAACAGGATCGGGAATCAGCACCCTTGCTCCCGCAGCGAATATACCGGGGATATTCCCGACATCGCTTTTCGCGCCATCGGAAACGATGATTTCATCCGTGCCGATTGTCACACCCTTTGCTTTGTAATATCCGGCTATTGCATCCAACAGGAAATCATAGCCCACGCCGCCGTCGTCATAGCCGCGAAAAGCCGCGGCATCGCCCATTTCAACTACGGCCTTTCCCATCGCCTCGACGACAGCCGGAACAAGCGGACGCGTAACATCTCCTATTCCGAGACGTATTATTTTCGCTTCGGGATTTTCCGCTTTATACGCGTTCACCTTTTGCGCTATCGTTTTGAACAAATAGCTGTCTCGCAGATTTGCATAATTTTGATTAAGCTTCACTCGCTTATCCTCCCGCATCAATAAACTGACGATTTACACATCTATCACACCGTCAAAGACCTTTACGCAGTTGCCCGTCATATAAACGCGCTCGTCCGTGTAATTTATTATCAGCTCACCGCCGGGGGCGATCACCTTGATATCCCCGCCCTTTTCGCAGCAGCCGTTCAGTGCGGCGGCCACAGCTGCGGCGCACATTCCGGTGCCGCACGCGAGCGTTTCGCCGCTCCCCCTCTCCCACACGCGCATTTTTAGCGTGTTTTTATCCGCGACCTTGACAAACTCCGTGTTAACCCTGTTTGGAAATATCTCGTTCATTTCGAACATCGGGCCGATTTTCGCGAGGTCGAGCGCGTCGGGTTCCTCTACGAACACCACAGCGTGCGGATTACCCATAGAAACGCAGGTTATCTTGTGCTCCACGCCGTTCACATCAAGCCCGCGCGCTATGACGCTGTCACCGGACAGCTTCACGGGGATCATCGATGGCCTCAGCTCGGCGCGTCCCATATCCACGCGCGCGGATGAAGCTTGCCCGTTTTGCGTGTACAGTAATATCTCGCGTCGGCCGCTCATCGTGTCTATCGTCATATTCGTTTTCGGAACCATCTTGTTATCGAAGAGATATTTCGCCGTGCAGCGTATGCCGTTGCCGCACATCGCGCCTTCGCTGCCGTCCGTATTGAATATCCGCATACGCGCGTCCGCACCCGGCGTCTCACCGCGCATGATAAGCACAATGCCGTCGCCGCCTATACCATAGTGCCTGTCGGATAGTACAACGGCCAGCTTCTCCGGGTCGTTTATCTCATGCTCCCACGTATTTATATAGATATAATCGTTGCCGGCGCCATGCATTTTTGTGAATTCAATTCTCATACGCTCAGTCGAGCAGATAGCCTCGACACTCCTTTTTTTGTTTTTATTATAATACGAAAGCGGCCTTTCTGCAAGAGCCGCCCGCCCAGGTAATAATTTCCATACATTAATTCCCTTGACACAATGCAAATTATCGCATATAGTAGTTAGCATAAATGTGATAGAGGATGCGGTGCGCGATGAGTACTCGGGTGTTTAGGCCATGCAGGGTCAACCGGGGAAAGGCGCCATCGCCGAAGGCGGCTTCCACTGCATGGGGCGCCGTACTGGGCGGACGAACTAAGAGTTGTCCGACTGTCGCAAAGTAATTTGCGGAGGGCTATCGTTTGATTGGATTTGCCGGTCACCTGTGCGCGCAGCGCGCATGTTTCTCATGACAGTGACAGACAAGAAGCTTATCAAGCAGCCGCAACCGTATGTGCTGCTTGTTTTGTTTTTTGTAACAATATTTTTTTGAACGACGCTGTCACTCCGTTAGTTCAATAATTTGCGGGGGTTTTTTAGAAGTCCCCTTGTATCCGCTCCGCCCTCAAATCTGTGCGGAGCAAATGTGAAAGCGTGGTAAAGATTATGAAAAAGACTATATTTCGAGGCGTAGCAACTGCGCTTATAACCCCTACAGATGAAAACGGCGTCAATTACGATCAGCTTGGAAAACTGATCGATTGGCAGATTTCCGAAGGGATAGACGGCTTGGTAGTATGCGGAACCACGGGCGAAGCCTCGACTTTGTTCGACAAGGAGCACAAGCAGGTGATCGCCTATGCGGTGGAGCGAGCCGCGGGTCGGACGCCCATCATCGCCGGTACCGGCAGCAACGAAACCGAATATGCCATTGAGTTGACCAAATCCGCCTGTGACTCGGGAGCGGACGCTGTTCTTGTGGTGACCCCTTACTACAACAAAGCCACCCAAAACGGCTTGATCCGAACATTTAACGCCATTGCCGACGCGAGCACAAAGCCCGTGATCCTATATAACGTTCCTTCCCGCACCGGCCTTAATATAGAGCCGGCGACCTATGACGCTCTGGCGGATCACGAAAACATTGTGGCGATCAAGGAGACCAACGGGGATCTCTCTAAAATAGTGGAAACTGTGGCAAGGGTTCGCGACAGATTGGATTTGTACGCCGGCAATGACGACCACATTGTGCCTCTCATGGCATTGGGCGGCATCGGTTGCATCTCGGTCATCTCCAACATCATCCCTGCCCAAACGCGAGAAATATGCACCCGCTTTTTCGCCGGGGACATCGCAGGGAGCGCAGAGCTTCAGTGTAAATATTACAAGCTGATCGCATCCATGTTCTGTGAGGTCAATCCCATCCCGGTGAAAGCGGCCATGGCGGCTATGGGATACTGCGAAAACTACTTCCGCCTGCCCCTGACTCCTATGGAAGAGGGGAACCATGAGCGCCTGCTTCACAACATGAGGGCTTTGGGGCTGAAGGTATGAGTGAAAGGCGTGAATGGTGTTAAAAGTGTTGAATAAAATGAATGTCATCGTTTGTGGCGCGGCCGGGCGCATGGGTCGCGAGGTAATCTGTCTGATAGAAAAGAGCGCGGGGCTTTCTCTAGCCGCCGCGGTGGATCCGGCGGGTGGCGAAGGGATTTACCAAACCTTGCGGGATTACACCGGCCCGGCTGATGTGATGGTGGATTTCTCTCACCACTCCGCCATCCGTGAGATTACGGCATATTGCGAGACGCGAAATCTTCCCTTGGTGGTGGCCGCTACAGGTCATACCCAAGAAGAAACGGAACTGATTCAATTAGCGGCGACCCGGATTCCGGTCTTCATGTCCGCTAATATGTCTGTAGGCGTAGCGCTCTTGGCAATGCTTGTGAAGCAGGCAGCGGCTGTCTTTCACGACTGCGACGTGGAGATCGTGGAGACCCATCACAACCGTAAGGCGGACGCCCCAAGCGGCACGGCTCTCCTATTGGCGGACATTGTGAAAAGCGAACGACCGGACGCCTTATATGTCTGTGGACGTGAAGGCAATCACAAGCGAAAATCCAATGAAATCGGCATACATTCCCTGCGCATGGGCAATGTTGCGGGGGAGCACGAGGTGATCTTTTCCACAGATTCCCAGACTATCAGTTTAAAGCATCAGGCTCATGATCGGGTTCTCTTCGCGGAAGGCGCCGTTGCGGCGGCCAAATTCATTGTTGGAAAGCCAAATGGTCTATACCGTATGGAGGACATGTTGGAGGAATGACTTTCTTCGTATCTGTATTTCATAACTATTTGTGCCGCATGTGTCAGCGGCGGAACGGGGGTTAAAATGGAACTGTTATATGATAACTTAGCGATTAACGAGGCCGGTCATCTGACCGTCGGCGGCGTAGACGCCGTATATCTGGCGGAGAAGTACGGCACACCTCTTTATGTCCTGGATGAGGATAAAATACGCCAAAACTGCCGTCTGTACACAAAAAACATGGCGGAGCAGTTCGGTGAAGGTTCACTGCCACTATTTGCCGGGAAATCCCTTTGTTTTAAGGGTCTCTATCGGGTAATCGAAGAAGAGGGGATGTGCGCGGACGTGGTTTCTCCAGGCGAGCTTTATACCGCTTTGGCAGCGGGCTTTCCGCCTGAGCGCCTATTCTTCCACGGCAACAACAAGACCGATGAGGACATCCGCTACGGTGTCGACAGCGGCGTGGGATACTTCGTTGCGGATAACTATAATGAACTGGACATTCTAAATGCCTATGCGGGAGAGAAAGGCATCAGACAAAAAGTGCTCTTGCGGGTCACCCCCGGCATTGACTCCCATACCTTGGAGGCCATAAACACAGGCAAGGTGGACTGCCAGTTCGGCAGCCCAATCGAAACCGGCCAGGCCGCCCGCTTTGTGAAGAAGGCTCTGGCTAAAGAAAACCTTGATATCCAAGGCTATCACTTCCACATCGGTTCTCAGATTTTTGATATTGAGCCATTTTGCCGAGCGGTGAACATCCTCTTGAACTTTGCCTTGGAGATAAGAAGCGAACTTGGCTTCACCGCCCGGATTTTCAACTTGGGCGGTGGCTTCGGCGTGCGCTATGCAGATAGCGATCCCCAAATAGACATTCCCGCGAACATCCGTGCCCTGGCGGAACACCTGAAAGAGGCTTGTACAAAGTGTCAATATCCCCTGCCCCGCATTTATATGGAACCGGGGCGGAGCATTGTGGGGAATGCCGGCCTTACCCTCTACACCGTAGGCGGCGTCAAACCTATAGAGGGCTACCGCAGTTATGTGACGGTTGACGGCGGCATGACGGACAACCCCCGCTATGCCTTGTACAAAGCGAAGTATACCGTCCTGCCTGCCGGCCTGATGAATGACGCGGCGGACTTCACATGTACAATCGCCGGCCGCTGCTGCGAAAGTGGCGATCTGATCCAAGAGCATGTAACGCTTCCCGAACCGCATCGGAGCGACATTCTTGCGGTTCTCACAACCGGGGCATATAACTTCTCCATGTCCTCAAATTATAACCGGCTATGCCGTCCGGCCATCGTTATGGTCAGCGGCGGGCAGAATCGCCCGGCAGTACGCCGCCAGACCTTTGAAGACTTGGTCGCGTGCGACCTTTAGAGAATGCTTTAGGCAAGTTCGGCAAATCCCCGCCACGCCTCCGAACAACATAACGAGGGTTCCCTTAACTCTAGTTCCCTGTAGCAATTTCTAACCACATATTCAAGTTGGTTTTTAAATTTTAAGGGAAACAAGTATTTTTAGGCATCCGTAGATATTTCACTTGCATTTACAAGGCATTC